>CBDUWS010000349.1:0-2672 GCA_965370985.1 uncultured bacterium | reverse complement strand
CTACCATATCTGAAAAAGGACAAGTGACGATCCCTAAGCCCCTTCGTGACCGGTTAGGCCTTCTTCCCGGGCAGGTGTTGGATTTTCAAGAAGAGAAAGGCAGATTGGTGGCCACGAAGGCTCAGACGACAGATCCCGTGGAAGCCGTGTTTGGCATCTTACATTCCAAGCAAACCACTGACAAAACCATGACCACCTTGCGTGGGAAACCGGATCCTCGGTGATCACCGCCGTTGATACGAATGTCTTGATTGATATTTTTGGGGCCGATCCCATTCATGGGGTTTCTTCAAAAGAGGCCATTCGTTCCTGTATTTATCAGGGCTCTTTAGTGGCCTGTGAGGTTGTGTGGGCTGAGGTTTCAGCCGTCTTTCCTTCGGAAAGTAGCGCTCAGGAGGCCCTACAATCTTTGGGAGTGAAGTTTTCCCCTTTAGGGCTTGAAGCCTCGTTGTTTGCTGGTCGATTGTGGAAGGATTATCGGCAAAAAGGCGGACGGCGAGACCGCATGGTTGCTGACTTTCTCATCGGAGCCCATGCTCTATACCATGCGGATGCGTTGCTGACTCGAGATCGTGGGTTCTATCGATCTGGAATGCCCAAGCTGAAAATAATCGATCCATCAAGGTAGCCCGGTGAGAAAAATCGTCTCAGACCCTTAGATTCCCATACCAGCTATTTCCTTGAGAAATGTATTCCATTCTTCCGTCAAACCAACTGTTTTGGCCATCGTTGCAACATGCTCTTGATGGCGTGCGTGTGGTTGTTGATGGACAAATAATGTTTGAGCATCTAACAGATCCTTTGGCCCCCCTGCATAGAGTTTAAGCAGGAGTAAGGCTTCCCAGGACACGACCGGTATCAGAGTGTGAGCAAGCTCTAGCTCTTGGATATGGCTAAACAGCACTTGAGACCAAACGGATGGCAGCATAATCAGCTGAATGGGAATCTGTTGGGCTTCACCTAATTTATACACTCGAAACACTCCACGTAGAGGATCGTCCTGATCACCTTCTTCATAGGTTCCCCCTAGCAACTTTGCTAAATCGGAGGGCCGTGCTCCACCGAGAGCAATGGCGAAGTCAATGTCTTGTGTGGCTCGTGGAGTTCCCCAAGCCGCAATAGCCAAACCCCCAACTAAGCCAAAATCTTGAAGAAGACCTTGGTCTTTTGCCTGCGCAAGTTGCGCAATGATCTGGGTTAAGGCGTCTTGGAACATGAACGGGAAAGATGGTAGCAGATATCTGAAAGATCAAGGGCCCGCTGAAGGCGTTGGGAAGGGGTCATGGCCTGAATTTCTTTAAACTTTTCTTTGGCCATGTGAGTGGCTATTGCGCTTGCCCGCCGTGTGAATCTGAATGGAGAAGACGTGTTTAGGGGATTCATTTCGATAATTCTAGCCTATTTTAGCCTAAACAGGAACAACAAGCGTAGCCTGTGGAACATCAGTCTTCCTTGCCGAATTATTGCTGGACGATGTGAAGCAGTTCGCGGCCGGCTTGCATGATTTCTTCAAGCCGTTCAGGGGTGTTGGCTTCGCCGTAACAGCGAACGATTGGTTCGGTGCCGGATGGACGAATCAGGTACCAACCGCCACCGGATAATATTAATTTACAGCCATCCAGTTTATTGACCTGTGTGACCTCTGTGCCGGCAAATGTGGTTGGGGGATGGTCAATAATCTGTTTGACCTGTTCATGCATTGATTTATTAATAGTGAGGTCTTGTCGTGAGGCATAGAGACCTCCGACACGATCAAACAGATCTTTAAGCAAGTCTTGAATGGTTTTTCCGGTGAAGGCCACCATTTCCGCCACTAAGGCCCCCGCAAGAATTCCATCTTTTTCTGGCACATGACCTTTGATCGACAAGCCGGCACTTTCTTCTCCGCCGAACACAATTTCTCCTTTAGCTAATAATTCACCGATGAATTTGAATCCTACAGGAGTTTCGTGCACCGTTAAGCCATGGTGCGCTGCCACCGCATCGATCAGATGGGTCGTGGCTACTGAACGGGCCACCGCTCCGGTCCATTGGCGACTTTTTATCAGATAATCTAAGAGAATCGCCAAGACATAATTGGCTTGGATAAATGTCCCATCGGCATCTACGACTCCGAAGCGGGCACCGTCACCATTGGTGGCGAGTCCAAGATGAGCTCCTTCACGACAAACGGTGTCTTTTAATTCTTGCAGCGTTTCGTCCGTGGGTTCTGGCCGAAACCCTCCAAAATACGGATCACGCCAATGGTGCAGAACCGCCAGCTTGGCCCCCGCTCCCCGAAGAAATTCGTCGAGATAATTTCGTGTTGTCCCGAAAAGCGGGTCGAAGATAACGCGAATGCGACCGTTGCGGATACGGTCTCGATCAACCATGCGTTCTAAGGCTTTGAGATAATCCGGTTGAGGGTCAAAATATCGCACCATCCCGTCGCTTTGTGCGCGTTCCCAGGGTGACCATTTGATATGTTCGCCATGCAGCAGGGGTAGGATACGCAGTTCAATAGCTTTGGTAGTTTCGGGCAATGCAGGCCCACCCCAGTCTGGCGTAAATTTGATGCCATTCCACTCTGGGGGATTGTGACTGGCTGAGATATTAATCCCACCTGCCAATTTCCGATTGATGACATGATAGGAAATGGTAGGAGTTGGTGTATCCCGATCACACAGTAAGCA
>CBDUWS010000348.1:0-2690 GCA_965370985.1 uncultured bacterium | reverse complement strand
TCTTGCTCGATGAGGGTTTTAGCCAAACGGTATTCGTCTTCCTCCGTTGCTATCATGTCGTCCAATTTTGCTTTGAAGATCGTCTCTAAGACGCGGGTATACGCTGGGCCTTTAGGGAGGCCCATGTCTTCAAGATCGTGGCCGGTTAAGGCAATCGAGGTATACTGCCAGGTCGTGAGGTACTGGCGAACGCGTTCCATGGCCCTCTGAGTGGTTGGCTTGAGTTGGGCTTTGGCCATGAGGAACAAGAGCAGTTCGATCGGCCAAGGTGTTAGTAATGCGTATGTCACCGATGGAGCCAGGTTTTTTCTATTTAAGGTTCGAATGAGAGTTGATTGCGCGGGTAAATAATCCCCGGCAGTTTTGATGTGTCCTTGTGGGAAGCCCAGCCGTTTCCAGGTTTTTGTGAGTTCGGTGTTTCCTAACGATTCGAACCAGGCCAATCCGTATACAAGCCATCGCTTGATCGGGGTGTCCGGATGTTCGACGGTGAACCAGGTCAGTATTGTTTCTACTGCCTCAAACGTTTTCTTTACCGTCGGCTTCGCGTGCAATTTAGAATGGATAAAAGGCATGAGACGAAACTCTTCCAGTCGTCGAATACCCTTAGCTGGATCGGGTTCCTCTAGCATGTGAATCAACTCATTGCCCAATCGCGAGCCGGATAATCGTTGAAACAACTCCATTGTTTTGGCTTGTTTAATGAACTGTTCGGTTTCCTTGCTGATGCGGAATCTGAATCGTTGTTCGAACCGGATGGCCCGAAACACGCGGGTAGGATCTTCCACAAAACTCAAGCTGTGGAGCACCCGGATGACTTGGTCTTTGATGTCCCGCCGTCCTCCGAAGTAATCCAAGAGTTCTCCAGGTGTGCGATTGATGCGGATGGCCAACGCGTTGATGGTAAAGTCTCTTCGATAAAGATCCTTTTTGATAGAACTGCGTTCCACGGTAGGCAGGGCCGTGGGGTATTCGTAATATTCCGTCCGGGCGGTAGCCACGTCGAGATGATGCATCTGCGGGAGATTAAGGGATTTGGGTAGTTTGATCGAGACCGTGCCGAATCGTTCGTGAATCGTCCATTCTCCTGATAAATTTTTGGCAAGAGCTTTCCCGAATTGAATGCCATCTCCTTCGATCATGAAATCCAAATCGAAGTTGGGAATACCCATTAACAGATCTCGAACAAACCCGCCGACCAGAAATACGGAGACGTCTAGCTGATCAGCTAGCTGTTCAACCTTTTCAATTAACGACAGCAGTGGAGCAGACAACCGGTTCTTGAGAAGATGGGTGACATTCCACGTGTGCAAGGGTGTCGAGGTAGAAGGCGTGGCTTTGGTTGGAGTGGTTATTGGCGTTGTGTCCTGTGTCGTTCCCTGGTGGAGGGCCCGCAACAGGTCGGTCCGGCTGAAGATTCCGATGACAGTTTGATGGTCAAGTATCGGGACAATCCGCTGATTCCGTTCCACCATTTGTTGTTGAACCTCTTCAAAAGGGGTGTTGGAATGAGCCAGGAAAATATCCTGTAACATGATGTGCTCCACCGGATTTCCGGAAAGTTTGTGAAACAACGCCTTTTGAACGGCTTCGCGTGTGACCAGGCCGATAAATTGTTCCTGAGAGTCCACAACAGGCAAGGCGTTCACTTCATATTGGGTCATAAGGCGTTCGGTCTGTTTGATCGTCGTGCCTTGTTCGACCGTTCGCACGGGCGTGGTCATGAGGCGGCGAATGGGAAGCCAGGTTTTGGATTGCTCCTGAAGGAGTTCATGGAGTCGTTGGTCCACCTCAGCCAGGGTCAGTCCTTTAATACTGGCGGCGGCGGCCATGGTATGCCCGGCCCCCCCGAATGCTTGGGCGATCTGGTTCATGTTCATGTCAGGGTGGCGACTGCGCCCGATGAATTGAACTTTCCCTTCCATGGCCACGGCGGTCAGGACGGCGTCAGCATTGTAGAGCTGGCCTAATTGTTGGGTGACGGGCGCGAGGTCTGCGACATATTCTGTCCAGGCTAATGTCGTCAGGGCGACGCGGCGTCTTCCCAATGTGAGGAGTTGAGTGGCTTGGAGGAGGGCATTGAAGAGGGCGACTTGCGGTTCGGTCCATTTGCGTTGAATGACATCAGTGACGACCGTGAGATCCGCACCTGTTTCGATTAATCGGGCTCCGACCTGAAGGTCTCGCGGAGTTGTCTGCAAGTACGTGAAATGGCCGGTTTCTTCATAGAGGGCAATGGCAAAGAGGGTGGCTTCTTCTTGTGACCAGGTTTGGGATTGTTCTTCAAGAGCTTCGACCAGTAATGTGATGCTTGCTCCAACCGGTTCCACCTTGAGAAACTCGGCGCGCATGGCCAGAGGATTTGTTGGTTCCAGGGGATGGTGATCCCAAATATGGATGGAAACTGATTTATCTTCAATGATTTTTTCCAGGAGGCCTAAACGATCCTGGTGGTCCGTATCCACCAGAATAACCCGGGTAATGTCCGTGAGGGGAAGGTCGGTAATGGATGCCAAAGGAATTGAATGATTAGCGAGATAAGCGCGCTCCCGGGATTGAACTCCTCCGGGTAAAACCAAATGGGCTTCGGGATACAGTTTGTGGGCTGCTACCATGGAGGCGATTCCGTCAAAATCTGCCTCCAGATGTGTGGTAATAATCTCCATGAGAGAAGCTATTTTAACAGGGAT
>CBDUWS010000347.1:0-2706 GCA_965370985.1 uncultured bacterium | reverse complement strand
AGCCTGTTGTATCAAGATTTTCCTCAAAAACTCTCAAGTGTCTCGGTGGCACCAACCGATACCATATACACAGGAGAGAATATGAGCCACACGAACGGCCCCTTCACTCACACAGAAGACCTCACGAGTTTTCTTCAGGATTTCGAGGACGCAGACCTGCAACGCTATACCTGCTTTTCCAGTGAATTTCGTGATCAGCGAATGGAAGCCGGCTCCATTGCGGAAGCCGGATTTTGGAATACGGTCGTCAACCTGTGTATTGATGAACGGATGCGGCGGGATCAAGACATTCGACGATTAGAATACATGTACCGGACAGGCGTGGATCCAGATCAGTATGCGTAATTATCCTTCTTGAGCTTAGACTCACCTCACGGATTTTCCTTCTTCAATTCCTTCAATCGTTCTTCTGCCTTTCCTGCCACTGGACTCGCCGGATGATCCCGAAGAATACGTTGGTACAGCTCTTGAGCATGCGCTTGATTCTGTTGTTGCTCTTCGAATTGCGCCGTTTCGAATAATTGTTGGGGATCTTCTCCACATGCCATAAGAACCCCCATCACTAAAGCCAGACCAAGGCACCGGCCAGAAATTTTCAAACTTAACAACAAATTTTTGAACAATGTGTTTTTACCCACAAGAAGACCTTTCAGGCTAAGGAACGATTTCCCATCGGCCGATATACATATTCATGAACGGATTCATCATGGAAATTCTCAAAATCAGGAAGGTTCGTTGACCTATGCATGCTGAAGAAGAATTGATCGATGCACTCAGAAGTTTTAACGACTGTGAGATTCGAGTGTATACTCGTTTTGCCAGCGAATGGCGCGATCAACGGGTCACCGACGGCTCACCATCAGAAGTGGCCTTTTGGAATTCGTTGATTTCCTTAATGGTGGAAGAACGTCATCGGCGTAAAGAAGAAATCCGTCGATTAGAATCCATGTTTCAAACAGGTCGCGATCCCGGATGAGCCAGCTCTCCACAACGATATTTTTTCTGACTGTTCCCACACCCTTGACAAGACACATCGAAGCGTTGAAGCGTTTTTCTAACCTGCCTCAACGACCTTTTCATACAATGCTTTCGTGCGCTTAGCAATCGTCGCCCAGCTGAACAGCTCTTCCACACGGCGACGACCTGCTTCACCCATCGGTTGGCGCAAAGCCGGATCCCTCATCAGTTGATTAATACGCTCGGCTAAGTCATGTGCAAACTGCTCAGGCTGCTTGGGGGTAAACGGCGCGTCCTCATTTTGATCCACTGGAACCAAAAATCCGGTTTCATCTTCAACCACGACTTCCGGGATACCACCCACCGCCGATGCCACCACCGGGATCTCACAGGCCATAGCTTCTAAATTAATGATGCCAAATGGCTCATAAATCGAGGGACAACAAAACACGCCGGCATGAGAATACAATTCAATGAGACTTGGTTTATCTAGAACATCCTGAATCCAATAAATATGTTCACGATGGGCTGAAGCTTTCTCCAACGCCTCTTTCATTTCAACGGCAATCGCTGGGGTATCCGGCGAACTCGCGCATAACACCACGGGGAAATCAGGATCCAAATACGACAAGGCCTGCAGCAAGTACACGATCCCCTTTTGTCGGGTAATGCGCCCCACAAACAACACATAGGGTTTGCCAGTGGGAATTCCATATCGCGTCAACACTGCATGGTCCTCCACTTTTTTAAATTCCTGGAGATCGATACCATTATGAATCACATGCACCCGTTCTTCTTTAACCTTGAACAATTTGAGAATGTCATCCTTGGTTCCTTGCGACACAGCAATGATGGCATCCGCCATTTCCAACGCGGTTTTCTCGACCCACAAAGAAAAATCATAGCCCCCGGCTAATTGTTCCCGTTTCCACGGACGAAGCGGTTCCAAAGAATGGGTGGTGATCACCAAGGGAATTCCATAATTCAACTTGGCCAAAATTCCGCCTAAATGGCTGTACCAGGTATGGCAATGTACTAAATCAGCATCCAGCCCATCGGCGTTCATCTGCCAGCAACGCTGCACCGCCCCAAACACGGAATGCAACGGTTTTGGTGCTCCAAACGGAACCTCCCCTAGAGGAAATCCCCGGACCTTGAGATTTCCCTGATCGACCCGCTGATCCCCAAAACACCGCACTTCCACAGAAAGCATGCGAGAAAGCTCCCGGCTCAAATATTCCACATGCGCACCGGCCCCACCATAGGTATACGGAGGAAATTCATTCGTGAGCATAAGGACTTTCATGATGGTTTAATTCCGATAGGGACAAAAACTAGGCATTGATTGCCTACCTTAATAGAAAACCCTCAGTAAGTCATCAAGCTCATTAACAATGAACATTCAAATTTGAGAGTGGTTTAAAAGCTCGCCGCAAGGGAACAGACACCATAAACACCTATTTCCTGAGGAAAGAAGGAAGCCATTTATATGGTCTTCTTCTGGCCAGGTCCAGAACCAAACTATCAGGGAGATGATTTCAAAAGATACTGCTTGTAATTTTACGTGTGGCAGAATTGCGGAATTACTGATATACTGTGGTTATGCAAAGTAAAGTCATCATCAATGAACGGGGCTCGCTCACCATTCCAGCCAAGATGCGGAAGACCTTTGGCATCAAGGCCAACGATGAGTTGATCATCGAGGACACCGAACAAGGCTTGTTGCTACGCCCGGCATTCAGCGTACCC
>CBDUWS010000346.1:0-2708 GCA_965370985.1 uncultured bacterium | reverse complement strand
TTTGATGACAGTGCGCTCTATAAACATCCCGACATTGAAAAGCTTCGCGATCTTCATGAAGAAGATCCTTTAGAAATTGAGGCGGGGAAGCATAATCTGAACTACGTGAAACTCGATGGCGATATCGGCTGCATGGTCAATGGCGCCGGATTAGCCATGGCGACTATGGATGTGATCAAACTTGCTGGTTCCGAACCTGCCAATTTTCTGGATGTCGGCGGTGGCGCAACTAAAGAAACCGTCGCGGCAGGACTCAGAATTCTATTAAAGGATAAAAAGGTCAAAGGGGTATTCATAAATATTTTTGGCGGGATTGTTCGTTGTGAACGAATTGCCCATGGAGTCATCGAAGCGGCCAAAGAAGTGGATATCAAGATTCCCGTGGTGGTTCGTCTCCAAGGCACCAATGCCGAAGAGGGCCGAAAACTTTTGGCCGAATCAGGCTTGAAAGTCGAAGGGGTCGCGGACCTCTGGGAAGCGGCACAACGTATTGTTGCCATGCGTAGCAAAAAGAGGCGGTGACCCAACCGCCTCTTCTTGTGCTCGCACACCGCGCATTTTGAGACGGTCGGATCACCTAAAAGTGAGTAAGTAGAAAAACAGAAAATCAGTTGGGAAGTACAAGTTCTCATGAATCGTGCGTATCGAATGCCTATTCGACGGCCGCAGCTTGGAGTCGAGCCAGCCATTGCTTAATCTCCCTGCTCCTATCCCAGAATGCCAATCATGGAAAACTACTATGATCGGGTTTTTAGGGAGCTTCGCGGAAAAACTGAGGAACGAGGGTATATTTTTCACTCCAAAGGGACTCCTGGGACTACGATGTCAGAATTGCTTGGTGTACTTTCTATTCAGCCTGGCGTGCGGCACTCTTTTGGAATTGAAGGCGACCTTTCTGTGCTTGTGGGGTTTATTGTCATTCCAGATCCAAAGAGAAAATACTCTGATAAGGCTTGGAACCGTTTTGACCAAAATCTACGCGAACGCATTGCAAAAGCCGAGCGGAAGGGTCATGAGGATAAGCCTCTTTCCTATATAATTATCCAAATCTGGGAGAGAGAAAAACGTTGTGTGCTTATTCCGTTTAAGGAGCTCGATAAAATTCCCAAATTTCGAGAAACAGGAAATTTTACAGTGTTAAAGGACTGTGGTGAATTTTTCCTTCAAATGTCAAGGGATGAATCCAATACACGATTAAAAGATCGGCTTGAACAAATCTTTGAATTTCTAGGGCATTAGGATTAAAGGCTAGTTTGTGTAGGGTGGGCATCGCCCACGAAAACTTTCGGGGGGATCCTAGAGAGGGTTTTTGACGAAAAGTAAATGCAAGAGGCTGTTTATGGGAACCGTGACCTTTAAAGATACATTGGAATTAGTTGAGAGTTTGTCTGATGATGAGCGTTGGTCTCTTATTGAGATTGTGAGGCGGCGGTTAGTCGAAGGACGTAGAAGCGAGATTGCAAAGAGTGTCACAGAGTCCAGAGAAGATCTGGCACAAGGCAACGTCAAGAAGGGAACTGTCGCTGATCTCCTTCGTGAGCTTCATGAATGAGGCAGCTTATTTGGAGCAAGTCTTTTGTTCGAGCTTATAAAAGGAATCTTCAGAGATATCCGCATCTCGAATCTGACATCGAACGAGTTCTCCGAGTACTTGTTGAAAATCCCTTTGATGCTCAATTGAGAACGCATAAGCTCAAAGGGAAACTTGAAGGGATATGGGCATGCAGCGTCGCATATGATTGCCGTTTGGTTTTCGAGTTTATCAAAAGCCCTTCAAAGGAAGATGATATTTTTCTGATCGAAATTGGAACCCATGAAGAAGTTTATTGATATTGAATTTGATATGAGAAAGGTTGAACAATGAGCATCCTGGTCAATAAGTCAACGCGTGTGGTTGTGCAAGGAATTACCGGAAAAGAGGGTTCGTTTCACGCGACCCAATGCAAGGCCTATGGCACGCAGGTTGTGGCTGGTGTGACGCCAGGCAAGGCCGGGCAGGAAGTGGAAGGCATTCCGGTTTTCAATACCGTTCGGGAAGCCGTCAAGAAGACAGAAGCTACCACCTCGTTGATCTTTGTGCCGCCCCCGTTTGCGGCGGATGCGATTTTAGAAGCTGCCGATGCGGGCGTATGGCTTATCATCTGCATTACGGAAGGGATTCCTGTGAATGATATGGTTCGAGTCAAACGGGCGCTTTATGGGAAACAAACGCGTCTCATTGGCCCCAATTGTCCTGGGATCATTACGGCAGACGAATGTAAAATCGGCATCATGCCGGGCTTCATCCATAAAAAAGGACGCGTGGGTGTCATCTCACGTAGTGGGACCTTGACCTATGAAGCCGTCAATCAGCTTACGAACTTAGGACTTGGTGAAACGACATGTGTGGGAATCGGTGGTGATCCCATCATTGGCACGGGCTATATCGATTTATTGCAAATGTTTCAAAACGACGATGAAACCGAAGCCGTGGTCATGATCGGTGAAATCGGTGGGGATGCCGAAGAAAAAGCTGCGGATTTTATTAAGCAGGAAATGACTAAACCTGTGGTGAGCTTCATTGCTGGTATTACCGCACCTCCCGGTCGTCGTATGGGACATGCGGGCGCGATTATTACCGGAGGCAAAGGAACCGCAGCAGATAAAATGGCTGCCTTGGAAGCAGCTGGTGTGACCGTGGTGAAAAATCCAGCGGAAATCGGCCAGGC
>CBDUWS010000345.1:0-2723 GCA_965370985.1 uncultured bacterium | reverse complement strand
CTAAAGCATACCGGGAATGCCCATCCCGCCCGTGAGGGATTTCATTTCTTCCGCCATGAGCTCTTTGGCTTTTCGGAGAGCTTCATTGGTCGCGGCCATCAGGAGATCTTTCAACATATCAGCATCCCCTGATTTCAACACTTCAGGATCAATGGTGATGTTGGTAATTTGCATGGCCCCGTTAGCCTGCACGGTCACCATGCCCCCACCCGTCGACGCCTCCACGGTTTTGGTGGCGGCTTCTTCCTGAATTTTCCCCATTTTTGACTGCATCTCTTGTGCTTGTTTGAGCAAATTGCCCATGTTGGCAAAAGGATTTTTCGACATTACTCTGCCTCCTCTTTTTCCTGAATTCGTTGGGCTGACGCCAATTCTCCACCAAACAATTCTAACGCTTCTTTCACGAGTGGATGGGTTTTCACCCGTTGTATCAGGTCTTGGTTATCCTCTTGTTTTTTTTTTGCCCGAAGCTCACCCATGGATGGCGGGCGTTCTTGCCCATCGTGTAATTCGATGACTTTGACTCGTATGGGGTGTCCGGCCAATTCTTCGCAAATGCTGGCAATAATGGCACGATTTTCAGGCTTGTCTGTTCGCCATCGAGCAATGGCATCTCTCTTTGAATAGCCGATGACTACATGACTTGCTTCCAGGGTCACCACACTCCCCTTCTCTAAAAAACTGCCGATATTGGGATGGTCCTTCATCATGCGATCCACCACTTGTTCCCAGTTTAATGTCACCGGTTGATCCGAAACAGGGCTTGTCGGTTTGGGAGATGGTTGTGGTGGTTCAATGGAAGATATTGGCTTGGCCGGAATGGGCTTCTCTTTCAATGGCAAAGATTGAGATGGAAACATCGCCGCAGCTCCAGCAGTGGGTTTGGTTCGCTCAGGAGCTTTCTGAAACGTACCAGGTTTTTCAGTGGGTGGTGGCGTTTTTGAGCTAACCGGAGTTGTCGTGGGCGATGGTTGAGCTTTGACCGTGGTGGTTTGATCTATGCCGGAGGTTAATGCGGTACTAGGATCTAAGAGGGCGGCCCGGACCACAGCTGCTTCGATGAGAAATCGTGGATGGGAACTTCCCCGGAGGCTGTCTTCCGTTCGAGATATGATTGAAAAGATGGCCTGTAGATAGGGTTCGGTGAGTGGTCTCGCCTGTTCAATGATCTGCGCGCCTTCATCCTCTCCCAATTCCAACAGGTTCTGCACCTGTTGATGCGAAGACACGACGCAGGCCACGAGTAGATTTCGAACCCGTTCCAAGATTTCGCGGCAATATACTCGAACATCAAACCCCTGGTCGACCACTTCCCCGATGAGCGTCATGGCTCGAGAAGCCTGATGAGCTAAAATGGCCTCAATCATCTGTCGAACCAGTTCATCGGGTACGGAGCCAATCAAGGCCTCTAAGTCTTCATGCTGCAGCTTTTCGCCTCCGAATGACACCGCTTGATCGAGAAGACTGAGTGCGTCACGCATGCTGCCTTCGCTCGTTCTGGCCAACACAGACAAGCTGCGGTCCTCAACGGTCACGCCGGTTTGAGTGGCCACATGGCGAAGTTGCGAGATGATCTCCAATCGAGAAATGCGTCGAAACGTAAAGTGTTGGCAGCGAGAAAGAATCGTTGCAGGAATTTTATGAACTTCCGTGGTCGCAAAGATAAAGACCGCATGGCTTGGAGGTTCTTCTAATATTTTGAGCAAGGCATTGAAGGCCGAATTAGAGAGCATATGGACTTCGTCAATAATGTATACGCGATAGGAGCCATGAAACGGAGCAAATTTCACGTTCTCGCGTAATTCTCGCACATCGTCCACACCGGTGTTCGACGCTCCGTCAATTTCGATGACATCGACGGAATTCCCACGAGTAATTTCCACGCAACTCGGGCAGGTGCCACATGGCTGACTGGTTGGACCCTTTTCACAGTTCAGCGATTTGGCCAGAATTCGGGCTACGGTGGTTTTACCCACTCCCCTCATGCCGGAAAAGACATAGGCATGGGCCACTCGTTGCCGTGTGATGGCATTGGTGAGGGTTTGCACGACATGGGTCTGCCCCAGGACTTCGTCAAAAGTTGTGGGGCGGTATTTGCGAGCAGAAACCTGAAATTCCATTAGGTGAACCTAATCCGGGTTGTTTGAATAAGCCGTTAGAAGATCGTCAAGCGTCAGGCGTTTTTTAGTAAGGAGTAAAAAGTGAGGAGTAAGGAGTCACGACAAAGACGGAAAACGACTCAGAAGTTTTCTCCGCACTTCTCACTTTTCAGTAAAAAAGTCGGGGCCAGGTGATCCTGCGGCACACAAACTTGCCCGCTTACCGTTGCTTCCTTCCGGACCTGGCGGAGTTCGCAGGATTCTGTTGCACAGGGCCCAGCCCCTATATGATATGTCGCTCACCAATGATATGGCGGAGAGGGTGGGGTTCGAACCCACGGTACCGTTGCCGGTACACGTGATTTCCAATCACGCCGATTCGGCCACTCTCGCACCTCTCCGTAATTGGTTATCTTCATAGTAACTAGGTGTTATTCGCTAGTTAAGTATTTTCTGGTGTGTTTCCACTCATACAAGAGGTCAAAGGGTGGCATCTTACCATGGGGTTTTAAGGGCGACAAGCAAGTTGGGAAATAGTGAAAAGTAAGGCGTAAAGCGAGTAAGGAGAGGACCCTCGTGCTGTATCTGGCTCCTTGCTCCTTACTTTTCACACCTTACCATTAT
>CBDUWS010000344.1:0-2734 GCA_965370985.1 uncultured bacterium | reverse complement strand
AATTCTGTAGGAGAATAATCGATGGATGAAGGCTTGACTGACAATCAGCTGACCCAATTATTGCAAACGGCAGTTGATGCTGCCAAAGCGGCTTCCGTTCCTATCCAAGCCTATTTTGGAGATCAAACACTGGATATCCAAAAGAAGAGCGATGGTTCGCCTGTGACACGGGCTGATCAAGAAGCGGAAGACATCATTCGCACACATCTTCTCACAAAGGCTGGCCTCGGTCCCTTAGATATCTTGGGGGAGGAAGAGGGTCTGCAAGGAACAGGCACTCGCTGGCGTTGGATTGTTGATCCCATCGATGGGACCCGATCCTTCATTCATGGAATTCCTCTGTTTGGGACGATCATTGCGTTGTTGGATACTCAAGAGAATATTCCTGTCGTGGGAGTGATTCATCTTCCCATGCTTGGGCAGACCTATGCTGCCGCTAAGGGGTTGGGTGCAACATGTCAGGGAATTCTAATGGGTTTGTCGGACAGTCGTTCACTGGATGAAGTCATGATTGGAGTGGGGGATATTGCGCAGTTTGCCAATGCAAACCGCCTGTCGGAGTATCGTCGATTGCAAGAATTGTCTGGATATGTGCGTGGCTATGCGGATTGTTTCGGGCATGGATTGGTCATCAGTGGCGCTCTGGGTGCGATGATGGATCCAGACTTAAATCCATGGGATATTCTCGCCACGCAAGTCCTGGTTGAGGAAGCGAAAGGGAAGATCCTGCTTTCTCCATCAGTTGTGCCTGGCAAAGTTGATGCGCTGTTTGGCAATCGGAATGTGGTTGAACATCTGGCTCGGGAACTTTCGTTCTCCTAATCGGGAAGAATGTTGGGAGCTTGAGCATGAGTTATCATAGAGAACACGTTCACATCTTCAGTTTTTCGAAATAACATCCTGTTTAACTGAGAGGGTTTTTATACTATGCAGCGACTGGCCGTCATTGATATTGGCAGCAACTCCATTCATATGGTGTTGGCGGAAATCGGGAAAAATTTTTCGTATAAAATTGTGGATCGTATCAAGGAGATGGCCAGGCTTGGAGATGGTGCGTTTACCTCCCATCGGCTTTCCCAAGAGGCCATGGAACGCGGGTTAGCGGTCTTGAAGCGTTTTTCCCTTTTAGCAAAGAATAAAGGATTTGACATCATTCTTTCTGTTGCGACGAGTGCCGTCCGAGAATCTAAAAATGGTGGAGATTTTATAAAGTTGATTCGAAAAGAACTGGGGCTGAGGGTGCGAGTGATTACCGGAGAGGAAGAGGCCCGACTCATTTATTTGGGTGTACGGCACAGCATGGATTTGTCAGATTCCCCGGCGATGATTGTGGATATTGGGGGTGGGTCTGTAGAACTGATGGCCTGTACTCCGAAACGGTTAAAGTTTGTGAGAAGTCTCAAGTTGGGGGCGATTCGGTTAAAGGATCAGTATCTCAAGGCGGGTCCTCCCGATAAAAAAATGGTTCAACGAATGGAACAGGCTGTTTCGCAATCCCTCAAAAAATCCTTGTTAAAGAAAAAAGCTCTTTTATTGAGATCGCTAGTGGCCACATCAGGCATGGCGGGCAATCTGGCCGAAATCATTTATCTGGCTCGAACGGGCCGAGCTCTCTCACAAATCGATATGGCCATGATTGATCTGGAGGAAATCAAGGAAGTGGAGCAACTTCTGCGCACCAAAGACACGGAAGGTCGTTTAAAAATTGCAGGTTTGGACCCCCGGCGTGTGGATACCTTGTACCCTGGTGTCCTGGTGCTCAGGGTGTTGATGGAATGTCTTGGGGCGAAGCAGGTTCGAATCAGCGATAAGGCACTGCGAGAAGGGGTGATTTATGATTTTATTCAGCAGCATCATGAAGGCTTAGTGGCTGAGCAGGAAATTCCCAATGTGCGTCGTCGACAAATCTTATTGTTGGCTCGTCGCTATCAATATCCTAAAGTGCATTCCCATCATACGGCCAAATTGGCCTTAAGCCTGTTTGATCAAACTCAACCGATTCATGGGATGGGCGAGGTCGAGCGAGAATGGTTGGAGTATGCGTCGCTGCTTCATGACATCGGACATCATATCCAGGAAAATCAACATCATAAACATACCTATTACTTGATTACGCATGCTGACTTGCCTGGTTTTTCGTCAGATGAAATTGGCATCCTTGCAAATGTCTCGCGCTATCATCGGCGAGGTTTGCCCAAAATTAGGCACCGGGGCTACAAGATACTAAATGCAGGACAACGAAAGACGGTGTTGGGTTTGAGTTCCATTCTTCGGATTGCCGATGGCTTGGATCGCAGCCATTTTTCCGTGGTGAAAGCGATCAAAGCCGAATTGGGAAAATCCCTTCGACTTCAAGCGGCGTTTCGGTACGATCCGGAATTAGAGCTGTGGACAACTGAACGAAGAAAAAAACTCTTTGAAAAATTCTTTCATTGTCAGGTCGAATTGAGTGCTGCCGCTGTCACGTCAAAAGATGCGGCATAGGTATTTGTGTCCATGCCCAGAAACCTCTGGAAATTGTCCGGCGGTTTATGGAATACTTCTTTTTATATCCCCTCTACCATTAAGGCATAAGGGAGAGAATGTGTTTGATCGTGAGAGGTAAGCACGTTCCCTTTTGTTTGATTGTAGGTGCCTCGAACCACAACGACATATGAATCTAGATTAATCCTGGTCTATTCCTGGAGGGTATGCCCCCCGTCTTTCAGGATTGCAAAAGGATAGTCATTCTTCT
>CBDUWS010000343.1:0-2745 GCA_965370985.1 uncultured bacterium | reverse complement strand
AAGCGTGAGGCATTTAGCGGAGCCCCCGGCTTTGAGAAATTCGTCCAGTTCAACCGGATGGGGAGTGTAGCCGTGTCGGGTCAACCATTCCATGGTTTCCGGACATCCGGTCGGCAGTACCACATGCCGATCAACGCACACCGCATTACAGGCGAATCGTTCGCCTTCTGAAGATGGGACTGCAAACCGTTTGTCCTGCTCAATACGAGAGGCCATTACGGTTTGGGCGTAGGTATCAAACGCGGGAGGAAAGTACAGGAGTTCTCCACCACTTAACGGACAAAAGCAGGTGTCCAGGTGGTAAAATCGTTGATCCACCAGTTCCACCGGAAGAATTTCTTTCTGGAAAATTGTCGACAACTGGTCATAGGCGCGGATGTCGCTACGTTGGCGATAGCCGCCAATCCAGAATTCCGGAAATTCCAATAGATCCCCGGCGCCTTCAAAGTATATTTCGGCATCAAGGTTGATGATCTCGTAACCCTTCTTGGTGAACCAATCAATGAAATGGCGTTCCTCACGCTGACGTTCAGGATGGCGGAATCGACTGGGAACCGCCTTGCCCCCATGGAGGACACCCGCATTGGCCGTAAACACCAAATCGGGTAAGCCTGGTACCGGTTCCATGAATTCCAGTTTTGTTCCAATCTCTTTCTCCAAGACCCGGGTCAGTGCCTGCCATTGGGTTCGAGTGCGATCTCCATTGGATTGATTGGATATCCTCATCCATGGGTTAATTTCATATTCGATTCCATAATAATCTGGAGGACACATCAATAAACGGCTCATGATCGGCGCATCCTGTTATCTCTTCCAGCCGAGTTCCCGGGCCAATTCCCGCAGAAAAGAGGATGAATCCATAACCAGACCAACGGCTTGAAAGCTTCCCCGGTCACTCAGTTTTGTGGGGACAGCGGGATTGATATCGACACAGACGGTTGGCACCGACGCCGGCAGCAAATTTCCCGTCGCTACGGCGTGGAGAGTGGAAGCCACCAGCAACGCCAGCTCGACGCCAGGGAGAGCAGCACGCATAGCTTCTTGTGCTTTGATAGAATCGGTGATGACCTCAGGCAATGGGCCATCGTCGCGAATCGTCCCGGCCAACACCATCTGGACCCCCTGTCGTACGCAAGCCGCCATGATCCCTTCTTTGATGACTCCGCTTTCGACAGCTTTTGGAATACTTCCCAAGGCCCGGACACGATTGATTGTGCGAAGGTGATGCTCATGTCCATGGGGCACGGAACGGCCGATCCCCAGATTGTACCCCAATGACGTCCCGTACAGGCCGGCTTCCATGTCGTGAGCGGCCAGAGCATTCCCGCAAAACAGCACATGGATGTATCCCGCTTCGATGATCCAGGCCAGGGCTTCCCGGCCCCCTGCATGGACGATGGCCGGGCCACCCGCAAATAACACCTTTGCATGTCCGTTGCCCTCTTTTCGGTGTTGTTGGATGGCTTTCATCCGCTTGGCGACATCGGCGATGATATGGCGGTGAGGACGTTCGGAAGAAACCTTGGCTTCCATGAAACCGAACACATCGCGTTCCTTGGGTCGCTCCAGCGGAAAAACCCGTATCCCTTTGCGCCCCGTAACGACGAGATCGCCTTTTTTCACCGACCCCATGGGAACCATGGTTGCGGAAAGGGGAGAGGTCTTCACCAGGATGGCCAAATCCATTTCGGGTTGCGGGACATCGATCCAGTTTCCTTGCCACCGTATTTGGGTCGAGAGATGAGATGTTGCATAAAAATCCTCTGGCAAAATTCCATCAGCCGGGGCGGGAACCACCGTGCAATCCTGCTCGGCTTTCACAACCGCTCCATGGGGCTGAATGGCTGTCAGGATATCCTGTAATAACTCGGTGGTGGGAGAATCGATAGTGATTGTGGCATGGGAAGGGTCTTCGCGCTGGGTTCCCACTGTGACTTCGGAGAGAGTAAATGTCCCCCCCATCATGACGATGGTGTCCAAGACCTTCGCGAGAATGAGTGAATCGATGATATGCCCTTGTAGGGTGACGATTTGAGA
This sequence comes from uncultured bacterium, assembly GCA_965370985.1. Taxonomy (GTDB): domain Bacteria; phylum Nitrospirota; class Nitrospiria; order Nitrospirales; family UBA8639; genus Nitrospira_E. The sequence goes on along the minus strand of CBDUWS010000343.1, from coordinate 708 downwards.
AGCCATGTTGACATTGTACCACTGACCTACGGTGGTGCCATGCGACGGGGAAGATTTGATTCAAAAGCGATGGGTTCCGATGATATACTAGGAGTCTGTCGGGCTTAGGGAATCGAGAGCGAAAAAGCGGCTTAGTCACTTTTGCAGCCGATTCTTCCTTAGCCCGACAGGCTCCTAGGAAAACTTTGGGGGATGGTGGTGTGATGAGCGTTCAAAATCGTCGTTTACGTTGGGCAACAATGAGTGGAGTCGTAGCGATACTTCTGCTTTGCCAAACGGCCTTGCCTGTGCAGGCCTCACCGGGCACTGAAGTCTTTCAGGGATTCACTCAACACATCAGTGAGCAGATTGTCAAAGATAAGCAGGCATTTGCCCAGGCCGATTCGTGTACGGCTTGGTTTTATAAGCAAATGGGCAAGAAGCCTCCGCCACCGGCCGAGGTGGAGAAGATTCATTTTGTGCCCATTTCCCAACCAGATGCTGCTGCCGATTGTGCAAAACGATATCCCAACGGTCTGGAGTCTGCACGGGAGGATTTTGGGCATACCCAGGAACGACTATCTTTTAGCCTGACCTTTTTTCAAATGGCTCTGGTTAGTGATGGCGACGATGATCATGCGTACAGCACACGAGAAATGCAGGATGTGTTGGATGCCTTTGATCGGACCTACCGTAGCGGGCAATCGGTGGATCAATATGTGAGCCAAC
>CBDUWS010000342.1:0-2757 GCA_965370985.1 uncultured bacterium | reverse complement strand
GGAAGGATGTAAAAGAGGCAATCGCTTTGGGCGATTTCTGGGTTTGTCGTGGCCATCATGAGTCGACTGGGATGAGTCACCCGAAGCTTCCCGTTGTGCACAGAGAAGATAGTTGAGCTGAGGTTTTGCCCCGTCGCATTCTTTGCCCACAGCGCTTCCAAGCCCCGTGGCCCTACCCACCCCAACGTTTCTTGCGGGGACAAGATTCCAAAATTCAATCGATCCACATCCGGAGGAAGGGTGAGATCGACATCAGGAACCGGCGCATGGTCATAGGCCACGGTGGCGCCCTTTTGTAGTTCCACCCGAATGGGATGATGGACCACAGTCACCGGTGACGAGAGATTAGAAAAATCCTTGGCCAAGGCATACCGTGTGAATCCGCGAAAGGCCAACTCATCGGCCCGTGGATCGTTCGCCCCTCCTGCTTCAATCGTGACCGTGGGCCAAGCCTGTTCAGTCGCTTCCATCAAGGTGCCTAACCGCAAATCGGTCACGACAAGGTGGTCACAAAAGACTCCGGCCAACGTTTCCTGCATTGCTCCGTTCAGTGTTGCGACGCCATAAGCCGGACTGCGGCCCGAGGTGTTATGCAAGTCAATCAAAGCCTCCGGTTGTGCTTGATGCAGTTCGTGAAGCATGGCTTGGGCAATGCTCCCTTCCGGCCCCTCAAACGGGGGTCGAAAGCACCGATTGAGATCTTTGCCTTCTGGTGCACATCGATGAGAAAACCGTGGAGCGGTCAGGGCCGCGCCGATGGCTCCAATAAAACAGAGCAAATTGACTTGGGGTTGGTGGCCTTCTCTGATCCATCGATGAAGGGCTCGCACGCCAGAAGGTTCATTGCCATGCAATAAGGTACTCACGGCACGCGTGCGCGTGGCATCCAGGCCCGGAAGCCAAAGAAAAGAGGGTTCCCCCAACTTCACCAGAAAGTCCTCGACCGTAGGCCCCACGTCTTGTGGAGTGGGTGACTCCCACCTGGGTATGGAATGTGCCAATTTCATTCGGGATTCAGACTCCATTGCGAAATGGGCGCGCCAGTTTGTGAGGCTCGAAGATAGTCTTCGAGCATACGAGTCAGAGCCGTTGGCCGCGCATCTCCCTGTCTCTCATATTGTTCCATGCGATGGATCTGCCAACGAGCCCCGTTGATGCGAGTTTCCAAGCGATCCCGGATCACATTCAGCATGGCTTGGATTTCGTCCTTCTCCACCCCGGAGTCTTCCAAGCCCTGCTGGGCCACCGGCAACAATTCCTTGGCCAAGGCGCACACCGATATTTCGCGTAACCCATGCGTTGCCATATTCGGCCACACAAACATTGCCTCCATCCCATATTCGGCCGACCGATAGAAATTCCGGTGGGCATATTCAAACGGAAACTGGTGTAGAATCTTGTCAATGTGATGGCGCATTCCCAACGCCAGCCCCACGAGAAATGCGGCATTGGCCGCCATATCAATTGGCGTAGGTCCGGAGGGCAAAGCCCGCAATTCAACGCGCACATGTCCATCGGCACTCGCATCGTAAATGGCTCGATTCCAGCGCCACACGGTTCCTTGGTGCAGGCGCAATTCCTCGAGCTGCGGCAATTGCCCTCGCCGTACACATTCCATTGGATCTTCCGTACTCATCACCGGCAACAAGGGAGGATGAAGCGCCACAGCTTCGGCAAATAACTCATAGGCCCCCCGGCGGACCCACCCATGGCCAAACGATACTCTGGCGGGTGGATGCCAGTCCTCCTCTTGCATTTTTCGACTGTCGATCGCTTGTTTAAACAAGGCCACTCGCGTTTCTTCCCATAACCGATGTTGCAAAAAAATGGGACTATTGGCACTGAGAGCCAGGACCACGGGTGTCACAAGTTGCGCCGCATTATAGACACGAGCGAAGTCCTGAGGGTTGACCCGGAGATGAATCTGAAAGGAGGTCGTGGCCCCTTCCAGCGTGACGTCCGAACACGTCACGGTTAAGGGCTCTGGCCCATTGATGTGAATACAAAATGGGCCATCTCGCAACCGTCGAAGTCCCGCGGAGAGCGCACGATAGCGCGGGAGGTCCGACATCACCGGCGAATCCAATTCTTCAGCTCGTAGCGTCGGTAAGATGCCAATAGGAACAATGCGTCCTCCCAACCCGTGTGCACAATGTTCCAATGCTTGGATGGCGTTGGCTAATTGCGCGCGAACATGGGAAAAGGGATGGCCCGCCAAGGCAACCGGAGACAAATTATATTCCAAATTAAATCGATCTAATTCAAGTTGGAGGTGATCATCCTGCGAGCAATTCAGGAGAGTTCGATTAATGGGATAGGCCTGACCTTGGCTATTGATAATCGAGAGTTCAAGTTCAGCCCCGATGGTGAGAGGCCCTTCGCCAAAGCCCGGCTGCTCAACCAAATGTTCAAGAGCCTGCAAACTTTGGGTCAACCGTTTCCCAAAACGGGTATATTCCTCTTCTTCAAACTGGTCGCGATCAATGGACAATCCCATAGTATTCCTTCATACCTGAATTCCACAGCGAGGTAAATAGATTGTACGAGGACGGATCTTGGCCTGCGCTGAACCCAGACGGCACCCACAAACGTGAATCCTCATATTCTTTTTCTGTTGAGAGTCCATAGCATTGAAGCGGACGTCAAACCGTATAAGTTGAGCCCGCAAGTGGTTCATACTATTCACATGTCGCTGTCTCCGGATCATTCGTTCACCAACTCTCTGAAAAGTGAACCGCACAGACTCAAGAGTAAAAG
>CBDUWS010000341.1:0-2781 GCA_965370985.1 uncultured bacterium | reverse complement strand
GTGTTGAGGTTAGGACAATCTTGAAAGATGCTTGAAGTGTGGTGAAAAAACGCGTCATTGAACAAATGCTTGCCAAGTAGGTAGGCTCATTACCAAAATGGTCACGATATGAAGGAATAGGTGTTTTCGTTGTTTGTGCGAATATAGAGAAAGGTGTCTGACACCTTTATGCTGATCTTGGGAGTATGTCTAGGATCGGTAGGAGGCGTTAATCTTGATGTAATCGTAGGTCAAATCCGTCGTCCATTTCGTGGCTGTCCCTTTTCCCATTCCCAACGAGACTGCAATGGTGAACGATGGCCGTTGCATGATTTTTTGAACCTGTCGTTCAATGCGTGGCCCTAATCCTTTTCCGTCCTTCACGATGGTGAGATGATTAAACGCGATCACGATGCGATCAGGGCGAAGAGGATATCCTGAGCGTCCTAGTGCGGCGATGATACGACCCCAATTAGGATCAGCTCCAAAAATAGCAGTTTTCACCAACGGAGATGTGGCCAGGGTGTGGGCAAACTGTCGAGCAGCTTTGTGGCTGGCTGCTTCGGTTACCTGGATCTCAATGGTTTTGGTCGCGCCTTCTCCATCACGGCAAATCTCCATGGCCAAATAGTGACAGGCCTCATGCAAGAGTTTTTGAAATTGCTCGTACGCTGAACCCGTAGGACGAATCGTTCGATTGCCTGCCATGCCGTTGGCTATGCAAAGAACTGTATCATTTGTGCTCGTTTCACCGTCGACTGAAATGCAATTGAAGGTTTGGTCCACGACAGTATGTAACGTTTTTTGTAAGATTTTTTGGTCGATGACGGCATCTGTGGTGAGATAGGCCAACATCGTGGCCATATCAGGATGGATCATTCCAGATCCCTTAGCCATCCCGCCGATGGTCACCAGTTTCCCACCAATACGTTCTTGAAAGGCGATGATTTTTGGTCGCGTGTCCGTGGTCATAATGGCGTGAGCGGCGTCTCGATGCCCGGTTTTTCTTAGCCTGGAAGCAAGAACCGGAATCCCTTTTCTCAAAGCCGGCATTGGAAGCGGGACTCCGATTACACCAGTAGAGCCTACAAACACACGATGTTTCGATATGGCCAATTGGCGGGCTACCAGATGAGCCATTTCCCGAGCATGCTCAAGCCCATCGGTTCCTGTAAACGCATTGGCGTTGCCACTATTAATGATGATGGCCTGCCCAACCCCTTTTTTCAGGTGGTGTCGGTCGAGAATGACGGGGGCTGCCGGGATGGTATTTTTAGTGAATACCCCAGCGATTGGACCAGGAGTTTCTGAAGTCACAAGAGCCAAGTCTAGTTGTTCCGTCTGTTTGATGCCTGAATGGATCCCTGCTGCGAGGAATCCCTTTGGAGCAGTGATTCCTCCTGTTAATTGCTTGGACATTATTTAACCTTGTTCTGCTGAATAGGCAGGTGATAAAGGTATTATGGAAAGAGGCCTGGAGCGGTTAATCCCAAGGTTTCTGGAAATCCTACCATGAGATTCATGCATTGAATGGCTTGCCCCGCTGCCCCTTTAACCAGATTATCGATGGCCCCGCTACTAATGATATGGCCCGTTCGAGGGTCATAGGTACTGCTCAAGTCGCAAAAATTTGCGCCTCGAAGATTTCGAGGATTGATGGCTTCAGCCTGAGGAAACACCCGAATAAACGGTTCATCTTTATAGAAATGGCGGTAAATATTTTCAAGGTCAGAAGGTCCAAAGTCTGATTTGAGTTTGGCATATGCCGTACTGAGAATCCCTCGATTGATTGGGATTAAATGAGGGGTGAACATGAGAGAGAAGGGAGAAGTTTTTGTCTTGTCAGAAGTGGGGACAAGACGATTGAGTCCTTGCTCGATTTCCGGTAGATGGCGGTGAGTCGTTATTTTATAGGCATGAATGGCTTCATTGGCTTCTGGATAATGGAAGCTTGTGCCTGGAGAACGACCTGCACCTGAAATTCCTGATTTAGCATCAATGATGATGGAATTTGGTTCGATGAGGTGTTGGGTCACGAAGGGGGCTAATTGCAAAATGGCGACAGTCGGGTAGCAGCCAGGCACGGCGACCAACCGACTCTTGCGAATTGCAGAGCGGTGTAATTCGGGTAATCCATACACGGCCTCTTGTAACAAATCAGGATAAGAGTGGGTTGTTTGATACCATTGTTCATACACTTGGGGGTCTTGGAGGCGATAATCCGCACTCAAATCAATGACCAGTTTTTTGTGCGAAATGAAATCCGCGACCGGTTGAAGTGACTGGGTATGAGGCAACGCGAGAAAAACCAGATCCACCTCTTTGGCAAGGGTGGGGATATCGAGCGGCGAGAGTTGGCAATCAATAATGTGAGCCAGATTCGGAAGTAGGGAAGAGACAGAAAGTCCCTCTGATTTACTTGAAGCGACTACTTGCCCAATCTTCACCTGAGGGTGGAGACTGAGTAAGCGGAGTAATTCTCCACCGGTATACCCACTAGCGCCAATAACGGCTACACGAAGTTGCTGCTTCATCAATCTCTCACAGGAATCATGGTGACTATGACAATAAAAATTGTGTGAAGGCAGAGTTGTCGGCGCAGGACCAAAGATGATGCGTTTTGCTCAACGACGTGTAAAAGGGGGTCATACCGAATTTATGGTTCTGGCCTTACAGCACTATCATGTTTATCGGGAACCCATCTTGGACTTTGCCAGTCAAACAGTGTTGGTCGGTGAATGAGTCGCTCCTTTTTCCCGAACTCCCGGATCACCGTGATTTTCTGTGTTGCCGGGTTTCGGC
>CBDUWS010000340.1:0-2793 GCA_965370985.1 uncultured bacterium | reverse complement strand
GCTTTCATCCTCGGTCACACAGATTTGGTGAAAGGCTTCTGCTGCGATGATTTCTAGATAAGCATGATCATCACGAATGATCTCCGCCTGACGCGACAAGACATTGACAAGCCCGGGAGAATACTCCTTCAGATGGGGCATCAGTTCCTGGCGGAGACGATTTCGCAAATACACTGGCTGACTATTGGAAGAATCCATTCGATAGGTCAGTTGTCGCTGCTCCAAATACGCCAAGATGTCACTTCGGGGAATATCAAGAAGTGGTCGCACAATTCGTTCACCCCGTTTCGGGGGGATGCCACTCAACCCTCCGGTTCCACTCCCACGGAGCATCCACATCAAGACCGTTTCGGCTTGATCATCGGCCGTATGGCCCATTGCCATTTTGGTGGCGTTACGCTCCTGAAGAATTGTTTCGAGGGCTTGATACCGAGCCTCTCGCGCATAGGCTTGGAGCGACTGTTTTGCGAATTTGGCATCCTGCTTCTTCAGTCGGGCCTCGCGGATACTCACGGGGACACCAAAGTGGTTCCCTAATTTTTCGACAAAATCCGCATCCTCTTCACTTTCAGTCCCACGGAGACCATGATTCACATGTCCAATATTCAGGTCCCAATTCCATCGTGAAGACAATGCCACCAAACACGACAACAAGGCCACGGAATCAGGACCACCAGAAACAGCAACCACAATGCGGTCTCCTGGACTCAATAAATCCCGCGCCCGAATGGCTTGATGGACTTTTTCCTCCATCTTCAGAATGTCCGGCTGATTTTCCATCTAGCCATTTCCCTTATTAGCCAGCAAAAGATTTGAGTGGCTGTCTTTGTATTTCTCTAAGATTTCTCTAGCCTGGGCACCATCATGATCCATTTGCTTCAAAAGATCATTGACGTTGGGAAAATTCCTATCCTCTCTCACCTGCTCAATAAAGGACACGGAAATGTCCTTGCCATACAGCTTCAGCATCTGATCAAAAATATGAACTTCCAAGAGTCGCTCACCTTCCTGAAACGTCTGACGCTTGCCAATATAGGCGACAGAAGAAAGGCAATCGCCATCAATTTCTGTCAAGGTGGCATAGATCCCATCCGCAGGGAGCACACGGTGAGAGGGAATCCGAAGGTTGGCCGTCGGCCATCCCAATTGACGCCCACGTTTTTCCCCCTCGATCACTTGGCTTCTTAACCGATAAGGCCGACCCAAACATTCTCTCCCTTCCACAACATTGCCGGTTGTCAAGCACGCCCTAATACGCGTGGAACTCACAATCTCTTCACCAAACACCACAGGCATTACCGGCTGAACCAGAAAATTTGCCTGCTCTCCCAACCGATGAAGATCTTGAATAGTGCCACTGCGTCCTTTCCCAAAGACAAAGTTTTCTCCTACCAATAACTGTCGAACCCCTAACCCGTCATGTAACACCTGCCGCACAAATTGATCGGGCATCAGCGCAGCCAAATCCTGAGTAAAGGGAAGGATGATGAGTTCCGCTATACCCAGACGTTCGAAAAAATCACATTTTTCCTGGGCATCGGATAAAAATTTTGGAACGGTACCCGGCCGCAACACTTCGATGGGATGGGGATCGAAAGACAGGACCATTGGAACACCTTTGAGACGTCGAGCGTTTTCAACGACAGCCTCTATTAAGGCACGATGGCCTAAATGCTGTCCATCAAAGTTACCAATAGTCAGAACGGGAAAAGAGGCAAGAGGAGCTGGAGGCAAACCTCTGGTAATATTCATAAGCCATTTTCATTGAGGAGTTGCGCTGCATCTTTGGCAAAATACGTCAGGATGAGGTCGGCCCCTGCGCGTTTAATTGAGACCAGACTTTCCATCATGACGGACGTTTCATCAATCCACTCTTGCTGGGCTGCGGCTTTGATCATGCTGTATTCGCCACTCACTTGATACGCGGCAACAGGAACCCTAGCCATGTCGCGCACTTGCCTGAGAATATCCAAATAGGGCAATGCCGGCTTGACCATGACGATATCGGCCCCTTCCTCAAGATCGAGTTCGACTTCCCGCAACGCTTCCCGCGCATTGGCTGAATCCATTTGATACGAGCGTCGATCACCAAAGGACGGGCTGGAAAAGGCGGCATCTCGAAATGGGGCATATAAGGCAGAGGCATATTTCGCCGAATAGGACATGATCGGCATTTCGGCATAGCCTTGTTGATCTAGTGCCTCACGAATGGCTTTGACCCGTCCATCCATCATATCCGAAGGAGCCACCATATCCACACCCGCTTCAGCATGGCTGAGCGCCATCGTCTGAAGACAATTCAAGGTTTCATCATTAACAATCCGGCCGTCACGGACAATGCCACAGTGCCCATGGGAAGTATATTCATCGATGCACACATCGGTAATTACCATCAAATCCGGGAGTTTCGCTTTCAGCGCCCGAATGGCACATTGCACAACACCATCTTTTTCAAAGGCCGCAGACCCTCTTTCATCCTTCTGTTCAGGAATCCCAAAGAGGATAACCGCCGGAATCCCCAAGGCCCAAACCTTAGATACCTCTGGCACAAGACGATCAACCGACCAACGAAATTGGCCAGGCATAGATTGGATCGGTTCCTGTTTGTTCTCTCCAAATGTAACAAACAGGGGATAAATCAAATCGGCGGGAGTCAACTGTGTCTCGCGCACCATACGTCTTAATGAAGCATGCTGACGGAGTCGACGCAATCGGTGAACGGGAAATCCCATTTTTGTTCCTACCTGTGTCCTAATAGTTCCTGGGAGATAAGTCTTTGGCCACGAACACGAT
>CBDUWS010000339.1:0-2795 GCA_965370985.1 uncultured bacterium | reverse complement strand
ATTCCCGCGGAGGCGGGAATCCAGGGATTATTCCGAAGATGGGTCCGCGTCAAATCCCACGAGGATAGCAGTAGTTGGGTTAATCCCTGTACGCCACCCTCTATCCCTTCCGCGAATTTTTTATTCCTTCCCTTAGACCGTTGGCAGGAATCCTTCTTTATTTACTTCCCTCGGAAGAATTCCTCCCAACGGCCATAAAGGCTCCATCATCTAATCTAAGGTAAACGAGATTTTTGCAGTAATCCGGTATTTGGTAATTTTGTTATTCTCCACTTTGGCTTCTACGTCCTTGATATAAATGGATTTAATCCCATGAACGCTTTTTGCCGCGCGAGTAACAGCCTCCGAGGCGGCATCCTCCCAGCTTGTGTCCGATTCCGCTAGCACTTCGATCACTTTCAACATGTCTGACATGGCAAAACCTCCTTGATGAGTAGATGAAATAAAATTAAGGGTGAAAACATCTTCGCCAACTTGACGATTGGTGGCATTAGCGGTTACCCGTTGGACGCTGGTTGGTAACGAGCCATGGGATTAAACGGTGCGAGTAACCGGATATACCGCAAGACATCCCATCGCTCCTCTTCGGTCAAACGATTAGCCCACCCATGCATGGGAGAGAATGCGGCGCCAAATGTGATAGTGGTCATTAAATCCCAGTCGGTTTTCGATCTGGATGCCAGCGAATGAAAATTAGCAGGCGGTACAATTAAGAATTGGGTGTCTGGCCCGTCTCCGGCCCCATTGGTTCCATGACATTGCGCACAATGCTTTTCATAGAGCATTTTCCCCTCTTTAGGGTTGCCAAAGGGCTCTTGGCTAAAACCCCACATCGGGCTTGCCAGCATGAGCAGAGAAAATAAGAAACTCATCGTGTAAAATTGTCGACTCATCTTTGTGTGCTCCTCGCCTTTGTCGGAAGTTTATGCCATCTTTTGTCATTGCGAACGTCGGGTAATGGTGGACGAAACGCTTACGGGACTTGAATCGATGCGAGATACGATAACAATTGCCAGATCCGCCCCCGTACTTGATCGGCCCATTCGGTTTCAATCGAGACCTCATCATCCGGGATCCGGAACCACACCCCAAAGACCGGCATCTCGCGTGTTCCATGACCGGGCACATCCACACGGCCATCAATCATGCGATAGGTCTGCCAAAAGGGGAAAGTCCCTTTATTGCGTTGACGCAAGGTCGTCAGGTCCGCGGGCTTCGGGGTGAGGGAGGGAGCTTGAGGCCCGTTGCCCATGGCTCTTGGTCCATGACATATTTTGCAAAACTTTTCATACAGATACCGGCCGCCTCCGATCACTTCCTGTTGTTGTCCCCATACAGAGCCACCCCATATTCCCAACGTGGTCATTGTGACAACCACCGTCCATCCCACCGATCGCAAAAAAGTGTTCATCACGCTCTCCAATCACCTGACGAGAGAGTGGCCCGCCTCCCGTGTTCGCCACAAATGTCTACCCTGACGTTGTAACGCCCGATTTTCCAATGTGCGCAAGTCAAAGACTTCTCCGCAATTGAGACACCGCCATTCCTCAATCCATACCTTATTGCGATCACCCTCCATATTGAGGCATGCATCGATCACCATAAATCCAAGACAGTGAGGACATTTCATCGGTCTACCTCCTTGATGCTGCTTTTCATCCAAAGAGGAAAAGCAGGTTATGCATCGTGTCTGTTAATCCTCGGAATAGAAGTAGTTCATATCTGCAAACACCAGCATCTGATGTTTACTAAAGATCAAACTCCATGCCAGATATGCCGGTTTCTGAAAAGTTGCTAAAAATAGCACAACAATGAGTCACGAAAACGTTCGTATCCCATTGAGAACAGAGAGGAAGTTCGAGAGAGATACGAAGTGCAAGAAGTGGACAGCGAGAAGGCTAAAGCAAGAACATCATCGGAGGAGCAAGAAAAGTGAGGCCTGAAGAAAGAGCCTGTGCAATGAAATGTCGCATATTTCCCCACAAGCATTAAGAGAGAGGTCCCAGTCTTCCTCAGTGAAGCAGGTAGGGTTATGCATAGGAGGGGACCCAGAGATTCCAAGAGCACCTAAATTCCCTCTCCTGCCTTTGTGCTTGCGCGTAGAAGCGCTACAGCGCGTAAACGTGAGGGCAGGCTTCGTGGGAATGACGGATTTTTCCTGTCGTCATCCCCGCAAGGTGTCGAGCTTGCCCCTGTAGTCCTTGGCAGGGGCGGGGCTCCAACCGGAGAATTTCTTCGTGAAATCGCTGAACCGTTTCAGAATGGACCCTATGAGGTGAATCTTGAATGGAAATGTGGTGACCCTCCACTGGCCATCCTCGAATCAGCCAAGCAGCAAGACGTTCAAATGATTGTGGTAGGAGCGCGAGGATTAAAAGGGATCAAACGCTTTCTGCTTGGTAGTGTGTCTCAGAAGGTTCTCGAGCATGCGCCATGTTCCGTGCTTATCGTCCGCCGATAGAATAAATAGTCCTTCACTCTTGGCCCTAAGCCAAGGGCCGCTGGGCATCTATAGCTCGGTGGACGGACTTTGGGCCCTTTCGAGGAGGGTGTGGAAAAGATTTCTCTCACGTTTTCTGGTACACAGCTGTAGATTGATGCATCTCGCCCTAACAAACGCATCAGCCAAATCGGGCTTGCCAAAACCATAGTGCTACTATAGTATCACTCCTATGCGAACCGAACTTGTCACGACACTGAAGCGCCAAGCCACAGAACTTCTTTCTGAGCTGGAACGGAGCAAGGAGCCTATCCTGATTACGCAGCACGGCGTGCCAAGCGCCTACTTGGTGGAC
>CBDUWS010000338.1:0-2799 GCA_965370985.1 uncultured bacterium | reverse complement strand
AGGAAGCGTGATCCCTTCCCCGTGCCATTGAAAGACCTGAAACGTGGATGGCAGTTGACTGAAAACCGAATCGGTTTTGCCTTCATCCGTTAACGTCACCGGAACCATCCCAATTTCAAAGGTCGGTCCCGGCGCCACCGAACCACCTAAAGCCTTGGCTAACAATTGCGAGCCAAAACAAATACCAAGGATTGGGAGCCTATTATCCATGGCTGCTTTGACGAATTGAAGTTCTTCCCCAATCCAGGGCTCAGAATCATTGACCGACATGGGGCCTCCCATGATCAACAGAAAATCTCCGAGCTCTTTTGGCAATCCCTCTGAAGGGACCAGGATGGTTCGCAGCGCATATCCTTCTTCCTCTAAGGCCTGGCGAAACACACCAGGACCTTCAAATGGCACATGCTGCAAACAGGTGGCGACTTTCATAGTCCGCCCATCAAAGATAACGGGAAAATGCGTAGCTAAAGGGAAAAAACAAAAGTCGAGAAAGGGAACTCTATAGATGGGGGGAAACGAAAGGATTTTCTCTCAAGCCTTAAACATCAGGACATATGCCCATTGATGGCAAAACCATTAGCGAACACGGGCTGCTGCCCGTTTTTCTTATTGACACATTCAACCAAATGCCAAAACCGAAGCGGATTAACCTTCTTCTTACTTGCCACGATCAAACTGGTCCCTTCCAAGACCGTATGGAGAGCTAAATCGGTTCGAAATCCGATATGCTTACACATGGGGGAAATAAATTTTTCGACCGCTGCGATGACTTTATTCCCATTACTAAAATGATTCAGCATGACTATCCTGCCTCCAGGCTTACACACCCGGATCATTTCATTGACGACCTTCCGATAATCTGGAACAGCCGTTACGACGTAAGCGGCCATCACAATGTCAAAGGCGTCATCAGGAAGCTGCATATTTGCTGCATCCATATTTTGAAGGGTAACATGCGATAATTTGTATTCGTCCACCCTCCGGTGGGCACGCTCTAACATGCCCTCAGAGAGGTCAATCCCCAAGACATCGCAATGGGAGGGATACAAGGGCAAAGCCTCTCCCGTTCCGACTCCCACCTCTAAGACCTGGCAACCAGGCTCAATTGACAATCCTCGAACGGCGGATTCACGAGATTGCTTAAAGGCTTTCCCAAACGTATGGTCGTATACGGATGCATAGGCCGTGTAAACCCGTTCTACCTTTTTATTGTCCATACGTTCTCCATAGTGGCGTCCTACTCATTCCACACCTCTTCGAAGACCATTGAATTGTTAACATCAAATTCGTTGAAACAGGGGATTATAAACGATGGCGAGAACCCAGATTTTTGTGCCGGCCTGGGGATGGCCCACCTACAAATACCTAACGGGAAGACAATCTACCGAAGTGGAAAGAGGGAGTCAACTATTCATAGCCACAAGCATCTGACTTAGAACCCTTTCTTCCTGACAAACGAACCTCAACTTTACGCGAGAACCTGGCAAACACAACTTTCAAGCCGTACGATTACTCAAGGGATTGCAAACCTCCAGAGGCTTCTCTACAATTCCGCAATTATCTTTCATCTAGGTGCGTCCAATCGCTCTAAGGAGAACCTTCATGAGTAATGGCTCCTCACCCTTCATTCGCCTCTCTTTTTCCATTTTCGCCATAATGAGTATGGGTATCACAACCTCCCCTTCTGTTTCATATGGCATTGATTTGTCGATTAGCATAGAGGAAGCCAATAAATCCCTTGCAACCGGCCGGCAAACCATGGAAACGGCTGAGTCTGTTGAAGATGTGGCCGCCGTCATGAAGGCCTCCGAGAAAATGAGTCGGGTGGGAGCTGACCCTGAAATAGAACCCTGCGGGACCCATGCCATCTTGCGAACCCGTCGTTATTGGCTGGAATATTTTGGGCGTCGCGAAGCAGCAGAATCGAAACGTCAAAAGAAGGAGATCCGCATGCCAGAATCAAAAATCCAAGAAATTTTGGACATGCCCTATCTCGAAGTCGAAGTACGATTATGTGGTAAAGAGGAATTCTTTGCTGAAGGCGCAGAAATCGCCCTGCAACAGGGCAATCTCATGGTTCGACCGGTCGATATTGGTCCTGCGGAACGTGGCAGAAAGAATCCTGGGCCAACCCCCAGTTTTCGTTCTCGTTTTACCGCACGTTTTGCCTATGCCGACTTCGACCCACAGGCCCCAGGTACGTTGGCCGTCTTTTTCCCTGATGGTACTTTAATCAATATTCCAGCGGATTTCTCAAAAATTCACTAGGAGTCTGTCGGGCTTAGGGAATCGAGAGCGAAAAAGTGGCTGAGTGAGGGTAGATTTTGACGATTTCGCCGGCCCATAGTGGGACTATGGTCCAAGAAGTCGGTGAAATATGGACCGCTTAGACACTTTTGCAGCCGATTCTTCCTAAGCCCGACAGGCTCCTAGCAACAACCAATCTCCACGAAGTACTAGACAGCAATACCCCTCTGAGCAGAAGAAATGGCCCGGTTCAACTTTGGGAAACATCGCTAATTCCCTCGACTTCCCGCAATGTATACAAGTGGTGATAGAGCCCGCGTTTTTCCAGTAACGCCGCATGCTCACCTTCCTCGATAATCGTTCCTTTATGAAGCACAAGAATTCGATCCGCCCGCTGGATTGAAGAAAAACGATGGGCGATCATTAAGGTCGTCCGCCCCTTCATCAGTTCAATTAGCGCTCCCTGCACCAGGGATTCTGATTGACTATCCAAAGCTGACGTGGCCTCATCAAGAATGAGGATTCTTGGATCTTTCAGCAAGGCCCGAGCAA
>CBDUWS010000337.1:0-2817 GCA_965370985.1 uncultured bacterium | reverse complement strand
AGGAATCTATTCCCATGCTACTGATCGCCACGATCGACCCGATCTTACGAAGTAATTTACAAAAAACTTTGACGGAAAAAGGAGATCCCTTCCTTCTGCTCGAAGAAGGAGAAAGTATTGTGGATTCGGTGTTTCGCCATCACCCTTCCCTGGTAATTTTGGATTTATATTTAACCCATCCCAGTGGGATAGAGATTTTACGGCAACTCCGGGCCGAAGGGTATTCCGGCAAAGTGGTGGTATTAGGTGGACAATCCGCTCAAACCTTGGCTCCCGAAGCCACTCGCTTGGGAGCCCTGCAAATTGTGGGACGCCCTTTCGATGCCAACCAAGTCCTGGGGGCCGTGCGTGTGGCCAGGGAAACGCTCGATGATGACCTTGAATAGCCGGATCGAACTTGATTATAGGAGGTGAACAATGAAGACCTGTCGCAATCTTGGACATCATGAACGAATTATTCGCATCGCTACGGGGCTTGTCCTACTCGCCTTATCCGGGTTTGCCATCTTGCCAGAGTGGGCGGATCTTTTGCTCATGGTGGTTGGTCTCATTGCCTTATTGACCGGCATCGTCGGATATTGCCCAGCCTGGCACGCGTTTGGAATCAACACCTCCAAGCACGAGCACGATCATTCTGCCTCAAACCCTAAAGAAGGATTCCATGAGCACAGTGACCCAACCACTCACCGATCGTAAGGAAGCGGGCCTGTTACTCGCCGCCCGACTTCAACGGTTTAAGAATCATCCCTGTACGTTGGTTCTGGCCCTTCCGCGTGGAGGTGTCGAAGTCGGGGCAATACTGAGTATACAACTCAACCTGCCACTCGACGTGTTTCTCACGCAGAAATTAGGTTTCCCCAACGACCCGGAGTGTGGCATGGGGGCCGTCACGGAAACGGGATTGACGTGGTTGAATCCTGAACTATTTTCCCACGACAGCCGGAATGGGATCACCTATCAACATTATCTTGATCACGAAATCCTTCGGCAACAAGAGGAAATTGAACGGCAGCAAGCGCTCTATCGAAAAGGAAAGAAGCTCAGGCCGTTAGATGACTATACTGTCATTCTGGTTGATGATGGGGTCGCAACTGGATCAACCTTCATCGCCTCGCTTCATAGCCTGCGTACATTTCGGATCAAACGCCTTATTGCGGCTATTCCGGTGGCGCCCCCTGAAACGATCAATCACATCCAGCCCTTAGTCGATGATCTAGAAGTTCTGGACATGCCTGAACCTTTTGTAGCCGTTGGCAGCTCCTATCAATATTTTTCCCAGGTCGAGGACCAGCAAGTCCGGAACTACTTGAGAACAGCCAACGAACGATTAACATATCCGACCCAAAGGTTTCTGACTGAACAGATGGGACAACAGAGGAGTTACCCATGATTTTCAAACAATACTATCTCCAGAGTTTATCTCACGCCTCCTACTTGATTGGAGATGAAGACAGCCACATCGCGGCCATCGTTGATCCTCAACGCGACGTTGATCACTACCTGACCGATCTCGACTCGCATCATTTGACCCTCAAATACATTTTCCTCACACATTTCCACGCAGATTTTGTGGCCGGTCACCTTGAACTTCGCCAGCGTACCGGCGCGGATATTTACCTTGGCGCCCATGCGAAGCCCAATTATGTTTTTCTTCCCATGCGACATAACGATGAACTAGAATTCGGGTCCACACGGCTCAAAATACTCGAAACCCCGGGTCATACACCGGAAGGTATTTCAATCGTCGTGTATGATCTGAAAGAAGACCTTGAACGGCCCACGGCCATTTTGACAGGAGATACCCTGTTTGTCGGCGACGTGGGACGGCCTGATTTGTTGGCCTCATTCGGAGTGGATAGCCACACGCTCGCCGGCCAACTCTACGATTCACTCCATCACCACATTCTCGCTCAGCCTCCACAAACCAAAATCTTCCCGGCCCATGGCGCGGGCAGTCTGTGCGGAAAACATCTCAGTGACCGGTTATCCTCTACCTTGGAAAACGAACAACTCACCAATTATGCCCTGAAGCCGATGAGCAAGCAGACGTTTATTGATATCGTGACGACCGACCAATTGGAAGCTCCCGCCTATTTTGCGCACGTGGCGTTCTTGAACCGACGGGAACATCCTGCACTGGAGCAGATCCTCATCGAATCCTATCAGCCCTTGACCGTCGACCAGGTCCTTCATGAAAAAAGTGCCGGCGCGCAAATTCTTGACGTGCGTTCTCCTAAAGAATTTGGCATGGGGCATCTCTGCGGAAGTTTAAATATCGGATTATCTGGAAAGTTTGAAAGATGGGCCGGAGAGATCCTTGATCGAGAGAAGCCGATTATCCTTATCAGTGACCCAGGGCAAGAACGAGAGGCCATCACCCGATTGGCTCGTGTCGGGTTAGATCAGATCAAAGGCTTTTTAAATCATGGCATGCACGCACTCGCCTCGACCCCAGAGCTGATCCGACACACCAACCGCATGACGGTGACGCATCTTGAAGAACACTTGATGAGGGCCGATCGGCCCCACCTGTTGGACGTCCGGGGTACACATGAGTGGGAAACCCGCCACATCGATGACAGCCGCAATATTCCCCTCCAACATCTTTCGACGCGTCTTTCAGAAATCCCGCAGGATCATACCATCGCGGTATACTGTTCGAACGGATATCGATCATCCATTGCCGCAAGCCTCTTGGAACATCATGATTTTGATAACATTGTGGATCTCGTGGGAGGCTTCGAAGCATGGGAGGAAGCCATTGTGAATCCATCCCTGCAATCCGCTGCCGCACTCCAAGAACCTGGTGGACGAACA
>CBDUWS010000336.1:0-2818 GCA_965370985.1 uncultured bacterium | reverse complement strand
CAAAAGGTGACCACGCAATTCTTCCATTCCCTATGCCCATCAATTGCTTGCACAGCTTTTTCGCGCTCAACTGCCGCTTTTAGGTTTAACATTCCTCTTCATTTTTTCCCTGGTGGTAAAACCAAGCCTTTCCAAAAAAACATTTTGGCCCAAAAATATCCCGCCCATGGCAAGGCAAACGCCGCGACGGGATGCAAGAACCCGGTCCACACACAGATCCCGGATAGGGTCAACAAGGCCGCAAATCCCAGGAAATACCATAACGTCACAAACCCACGCCCGCGGTGTTCAATTGTCACATCCGTTACCGTTTTCTTGGCCTTTCGCACAGACCGTTGGGTAAAGGCTTTCATACGATTGGCAAAATACCCAGGAAATTCGCGCAAGAGATATTGTTGATACTTCGTTTGTGCTAATCCCAATAACACACCGGCAATCAGCAAGGCGGAACTATAGGTAAATGTCTCCCATCCATATGCGCCCATATATAGCTGATACCCTAAAGCCACAACTCCAACTAAGATAGAGATCAGACCCAATAGGCTGGCAGGGAATAAAATATACGTACGGACAAACTCTTGGGCCTTCTCCGTTTCATCTTCTTGACGTCTAGCGGTAATAACTTTAGGCATGGCTCTTCTTTGGATTGAGATTACATTCCATTGGGAAACGAGTCACCATTCTGTTCCACGATGACATCTGGGGCAACCGGATCGGAGTCTTCATCTTGGGGAATACGATAGCGTTCCCCGAACCAACCTTGCAAATCAACCAATCGACAGCGTTCAGAACAAAAAGGCCGAAAAGCATTTCCCTCCCAGGAGACAGCTTTATGACATGTTGGACATGTATTCGTGCTCTTCGCCATACCGGTTTATCCAAGCAACCAATCGGTTACACATGAAATTGGGCTTCATACAGCCCGGCATACAACCCACCCCTGGCCATCAAGGTGGCATGATCGCCTTCTTCGATAATCGCTCCACTATCAAAAACCACGATTCGATCCACTGACTGTAAGGTCGACAACCGGTGGGCAATAATGAATGTGGTGCGTCCACGCATAAGCTCATCCATGGCGATCCGAATTTCAACTTCTGTTTCGGTATCGATATTCGACGTGGCTTCATCCATCACGACAATCGGGGGATCTTTTAATAACACGCGGGCGATGGCCATGCGTTGTTTTTGGCCCACGGACAACTTCACACCTCGCTCACCAATCCAGGTGTCATAGCCCTCAGGAAGGGCCTGAATAAATTCGTGCGCTTGCGCTGCCCTGGCCACCGCTTCAATCTGCTCATGAGAAGCCAATAAATCGCCATAGGCCAGATTGGACCGCACGGTTCCGTTGAATAGGAAGGGTTCTTGTTGAACAAAGCCTATTTGGTCTCGCAACGTGGATAAAGGAAGATCTCGAATGTCATATCCATCCAATTCAATCGCTCCCGCCCCGACATCATAATAACGGAAAAGCAACTTCATCAGGGTACTTTTTCCTACGCCACTTGGCCCCACAAGGGCCACATGCTCACCAGGTTCGACTAATAAGGATAAATTGATAAAAACCGGAGCTTCTGGGCGATAGGCGAAGGTCACATCTTTCCATTCGACTTTTCCCAGGAACCGTTTCTCTTGGTGCTGGAACGTGCCTTGATCCGACACTGCCGGCTGGGCATCTAACACCTCAAACACACGTTCGCTGGCAGCCAGGGCATGCTGTAAGAGATGATTGACCGAGTGGATTTGATTAACAGGGGTATAAAACAGGACTAAATACATTAAAAACGCGACAAGCTCACCGGGCTTCAATGAACCTGAAAAGACTTCACTGGCACCATACCATATGATAAGAACACTCCCCAGATTTCCAATAAAAATCATGCCTGGGGAATAGACAGACCATAAAGACATGGCTTTTAAATTGGCTTCGCCGTATTGCTGAGACATGTCTTGAAAGCGGGATTGTTCATAGGGTTGCCGATTAAAACCCATCGTTTCACGTATCCCGGACAAGGCATCTTGAAGATAGCCATTAAGTTCAGCCGCCTGCTGACGGATGTCATGATAATACCGATGAACGCGCCTGGTGAAAAACACACCTCCAATAATCAAGAGAGGAATGGGAAGCAAAACCAAGAGCGCGAGCTTCCAGTTCAGCACAAATAAAATGGTTAAAATGCCTACCAACGTTAATGTGGCCGTGAGCATGCCCTCAAACCCATCAATAAAGATACGTTGAACATGTTCCGTATCATTCACCACGCGGGACATGATTTCTCCCGTGGACCGATTTTCGTAATAATTCAAGGACAATCGCTGTAAGGCCTCAAACACTTCTTGACGAAGCCGATGAACCACACGTTGCTCAAGCATGTTATTAAATCGAATGCGAAGGGAATTGCAGAGATTTTTCAAGCCATAGGCCAGAATAAGTCCGAGAAGGACCCACGACAACAAATCCATATTTTGTGCAGGAAGCACATCATCGATCACGATTTTTACAAGCCAGGGTGGGATCAGTTCCAAACCTGTGGTCAGCGCCGCAAAGAAAAAGGTTAAACAAACCAATCCCCGGTAGGGAGCAAGATAGGTCAAGACTCGAAACAGTGATTTCACGACAGACTCACAAGATTAATTTTTTTCAACAGATCGCAAGATCCGAGGGAAAATACCAGGTTCCCAAACAGATACGTCGAGGTGGATAACCGGAGAAATTGGGTAGACGGCTCTGGTGACGGGCCGTTAAATCACAGCGGCGGGTTCTTCACGCCAGTAGGTATCAAACTCTTCCAACTGCGTCAACGAGGACATGTCG
>CBDUWS010000335.1:0-2846 GCA_965370985.1 uncultured bacterium | reverse complement strand
TTATTTCAAAGTTTGTGTTTGTTTGTAAACTCGATCCTGGTTCATGTTGTTGAGCTACATCTTCAATAGGCTCTTCATTTTCTTCCAACTCTTCCTCTTCGAATTCATCAAAAATGGTCGTATCATAAAGGTCTTCTACAGGTGTTTGTCCATCATTAATCTTGAATTTCCGATTTTGGATATAGGCCTCCCGGGTGAAAACATAGCTGTCTACAGACATGTCGTCACGGGCTTGTATATCATCATCCACCCGACTTCGATAATCAATGACCCCGAGTGCCACAACCGGAGCGACAAAGGTAACCCCCACCGCGATAACCGGCAAGGACACATAAAAAAAGACATTGGTAAGGGTACTCGAGCCCTTATCCAATATATCCCGACTTGTGGTTGGTCCAAAAAATGGTGCTTCCAGGTAAGGTCCGTCTTTTACTCCCCATACGGCCAGCGTTTGGCCAAAGTCTTCGTGATGTTCTTCAAACCCAAAAACGGTGGCGGCATCGAAGAGACCACCTACCCCTAGAGTCGTGTTGATGAGAAATCTTCCCGAATCTGCAAACCCTTGATTGAACTTCCCCTGCAAGAAGTCGTTAAGAATGACATTAAGGTATCCCAGGTTATCGTAAAAGTTCGAAACGGTAAGACGAAAATTCGGGTGCGTCGTTTCAACGTAGCTGTCCACGACCGGTTTTAGAATTACGCGATCCAACGTATTGTTGAGGTCATGGGTGTACCGATTGAAACTCTCAAGGGGATCATAGGTTTGGTGTGGGGATTGATTGTGCGCACATCCGATTACCGGCATACACATGCAAGCAAACATAAACAACGTCAACGTGAGATCGAACTTCTTAGACATGGAAATTAATATCTCGGAAAGCAGTTGCAATTCCTTTATCAGAAGAGAAATTTTTACTTCAACCTAAATTGAAGGGTCAATGGGAATTGGAATACCGTCCAATTTGATCCTCGATTTTCGCCATGAGGGGAGAGAACCCATCCGATTTAAGAATACTGGCATACTCGGCTCTTCGAACAGCCAAATCGCTGACCCCGTCCACAATGATGTTAATGATTCGCCAGTCGTTTTTGTTCTGGCGAAGCAAATAATTAAATTGAACCTTTTCCCCATTCGACTTAGTAAGAATGGTTTCCACCAACATTTTCCCTCTGGGAAGTTCCTTTTGGGCTCCAACAGAAAACGTTTCCCCACCATAGCCGTCAAAACGATCGGCATAAGTCGCAATACTTAATCGGGAAAAGGTGTTCACAAACGATGTTTTTTGTTCGTCGTCGAGGGTTTTCCAGTATTTTCCAACCGTTACTTTAGCGATAAACGGCAGGTCGTGGGACGTTGTGACAATCGGTTCAAGAAGCTGGTACCGGTGTTCATAATCCAACTGATTCGCCTGCTTCATCACCGAAAGAAGGGAACTTTGTAATCCTTCAACAACCTGTGATGGTTGAGCACCTTCCGCAGGTGCACAGAGGGCTACCCACGCTAAAAACAAGCCTGTAACGACATTCCAATTTCGTACCATTGAAAACAATTGATTTTTCGAGCGTCCACGCCATAAGAGGAATGACGATGGGTTTTATTCATTACCTGGGGGCGCACAAAATTTTTATTCTCTATTTGGACAAATCCTTCCTCAACAAACTTTTAATTTTAAGTTGAAATGAGCAATAAAGTCAATTAATTCAATTATTTTAGTGCTCACCATTGTCAATTAAAGTTACAGAAACACCACAGTATCCTCAAATTAAATTCCAGCATTTACAAGGTCGTTTACTCAAAATCTTGAGGCCATTTTCTGGCTGCATGAAAAACGGTCAATATCTGAATCTCGTTCCCTTTCACTAAAACGAACGTGGAAGCCCCGCCCTTTGGGCGGGGTTATTTACTTGGCCAACCGTCCACGGTTCAGAGATCCCCAGCAAGGACTGATATAGTTCTGTACTTTCCATCCCTCACCTCCGGCTCAAGAGAGACGCGAGAGAGTACCGGTTACCCACGGAAAAGTCTGATTAACCATATAAAATAAAGGGCGATGACACCTAAAAGAGCTGTAAGAGTTCCGATGATCAATGGTGCCCAGTCCATGATGGTTTCCTCCTTGTTCCTTAGTCGTCCTCTTTTTACTACCTCATGCCAGAAAGCCCCGTGCTTTGCACGGGGATGAATGGCATCCTTGTTAGGGGATTTGGGGGACAGATTCCCCCAACCAATTAAATAAGGTTTTTAAGAAGCCCCGCCCTTTGGGCGGGGAGTTTCACTCTTACGGCACAATATAGGGCAACGCTAAAATAACCAGCTCATAGGTGCCACGCACACGACCCTCCCTTTCCAATCTTGGACGATCCTTTAGCAGAATCACCGTCTGTCTTATCCTTATCTTCTGGGCCACTTCCCAGGGCCGCGCGACGGTTATTTTTCGCAATAAAACCTTGAATGCTCTCTAAAGCTGGCTGCTGGCTCCGTCCAGACAATCTTCACGAGGCCTCATCTTCATATTTGCTGAAAATCCGAAACATCTCGGCGTCACTCACAAACCGACCCTCATCCGCTGCTTGAATCCCTGCCCTAGTTTTCTCTTCCTGCCAGGCATTCAATTCTAGGAGGTGATCTATAGCCTGGTTCACCAGATAATTTCGGGATCGATCCAACCGGCCGGCAAGCTTGTCTAGCTGTTTAACTTTTTCACTTTCGGTTCGAACTGTAAAGGCCTCGGTTTTCATGGCTCTCCCCTGTTTATGGTTTGCTATGGTTCTATGAGAACCATGACACTTAGACAAAGCAATGGAGATGCCAGAATTTTTCCATCCTGAAGAATGAAAAAATTGTT
>CBDUWS010000334.1:0-2860 GCA_965370985.1 uncultured bacterium | reverse complement strand
TATAAGGACGGTATAAGGATTGCTCTAATATTCCATGATGACCCTATCTCATGAACACCAAGACCGATTGACCAGGAGGCTTTCATCATGGAATGGACCGTTTTGACCATCGGGCTCATTACAGCATTTCTTGGAGTCCTCACCGTTCATCTTATTTGGAGAAAGCCCGGCTGAGTCCCGGATCAAATGGGAGAGAAAAGAGGGGAACCAATGCTTTCCGACACATTCCTCTCACGGGTTGGTCAAAGATCTCTCGCATGCGGTCGAGCTGACATCTATGGGTTCTTTGGGAACGGATGTTCCCGAGGGGCCTTTTTTGTTTTGGCCCACATTGTTCAGAAAAAGTCCCCCATACCTCAATGCTTGAATCTCTCTTCTACCTCTTCCACCATGACGGAGAGGGCGACTGATACATGGTTAGCCCATGAAGCTGTGCAACTATAAAATCTTGGTAACTTTTTTGGTCACCTTCGTGATGCACGGTATTGGTCTTTTAGTGCCAACTGGGTCTGGCGCGAATGAATCAGAAGTGGCGCCAGGAGCGGAGGAGGCAATGAAAGAAACCTTTGAGTTGATGGAAGAAGAAGATATAGACGTGTTTGAATTAGGTGAGTTTCTTCCTACTCGTCAACAGTCCTTAGGCCCCACCACATCGGTATTCGAAATTACCGCCCAGGACATCCTCGATCAAAATGCACGGTCTGTTGCTGACGCCCTTCGTTTTGTTCCATCCACGTTTCTCTCTGTCGGAGGGACCAAGAACCCGTCGTTGATTAGTATACGGGGACTAAATGCAGGGGCAAACGTCATCTACGTTGACGGTCGACCAGTCTATGACCCCTTTTTCGGTGATGTCGATTTCCGGAATCTTCCAGTTGATAATATCGCAAAGATTAAAGTCATCAAAGGGCCTGTCGACCCTGCCTATGGACCCAATGCACTCGGGTCCGTCATCAATATTATCACTAAGAGAGGGACAAAAAAGTCTTTCACGCGAGGTAACGTGTCTTATGAGGAACACAGTACCCAAGATTACTGGGGTGAGCATGGCGGACGGAAAGGCAACTTGAACTATTATGTTTCAGGGAGTTACCGGAGGAGCAACGGCTTTGACTTGTCGGATGATTTTGAATCTACACAAGTCCAGCCCGGTAAGTTTAGGCGCGAGTCTTCATTCGATAAATTCAATATTTCGACGAATGTCGGGTACGACTTCTCTGCTGAAGATAGAGTTGCCCTCTTATTTGGCTATTACAACGCAGACTTGGATAATCCTGTTGATATCAACGTAAGTCCCACGGCTCGGCGAGGAATTCCATTTACTCGGTTTAAGAATTGGAAGCGGTGGTATGTCGACTTGCATGGACAAGCACGGCTTTGGGATCGGGTCGAGGTTCGTGGCAATTTTTACTACGACCGATTCAAGAACGATTTGGAAATATTTACGGACAATACATTCAGCACGAAAGACGAGACCAGTAAAGACACTAATGATGTGGTGGGAACCAACCTGCAGGCTACGGTGGATATCGCTGATTCCTTGAAGATGAAAGGGGGAGCGGTTTTTAAGAATGATACCCACGACCGCAAAGAAAGCCCATCAGGATCCCATGAAGATTTCGACTCCTTTACGACAGGGTATTTTGTGGATTTTGACTATACGCCAATTGAACAACTCCAAATATTCGCTGGCGTCAACTATGATATCCTCTTTAATGGGGGCGACACTGTTGATGCGCTAAGTCCACGTGGCGCTGTGGTGTATAAACCATTCCGTACCACACGACTCCATGCAGCCATAGGTCGAAAAAGTCGCCTGCCTCGATTGATCAACCTGTTCAGTGGCATAGGAAATTCTGACTTAGATCCTGAAAAAAACTTCTCCGTTGAGTTTGGCGGCAATCAGCTTTTGTGGAGGGACTTGGTGGAAATTGGGATCACAGGATTTCGGAATGAAGTGGATGATGGTATTGACTTTGTGCGGTTGCCGGGGGGAGGGACACAGGACCAAAATATTACGGATGCAGTGAGTACCGGTTTTACAACCTTTGCTTCAGTGTTGCTCAGGGAGGATCTTTCCACATCCCTTGACTACACCTATACCGATGTGAGTGTCGACCCTAAGAATGGCTCCAAGTTTGATCGATTTTTTCATCAACTGAATGCAAGGGTTAATTACACGCCGTCGTTTGGCTTGGGCGTCTTTTTGCAGGCGTCCTACATCGATGGTGAACCGGATTCAGATCCCTTCGATAGCACCATTGGGAGTGACAGCCACATTAATTTCTTTCTGCTCAACGGGAAACTCTCTTATGAAATTTGGAAAGGCATCAAACCATTCGTGTCTGTCGAAAACATTACAGATTCCAACTACGAACGTCACATCGATTTTCCCCAGCCTGGTCGTCGAGTCTTCTTTGGCGTAAACGCGACATTCTGAGGAATAAAGTAAAGGGGAAATTCCTTTTTATTATGGTTAAAAAATGGGCCATTATAGAGCCTGTTTAGTCCGGTTCAACTCCTGAGCTGACAACCCCCATAGGCCTTCACCAATCTAAAACACTACAATGAGTGGTAATCCTAAAAACAGCAGTTGGATCACGAAAGTCTGCACCACCCCTTGTAAATGTGAAAATTGACTCATCACCCACAAGGTGACCACGCCATTCTTCCATTCCCTATGCACCTCAATGGCTTGCACAGCTTTTTCGCGCTCAACTGCCGCTTTTAGGTTCAATGCCCTAGTCAAAAAATCTCAGAGACTCAAATTTGGCATTGAGCCCGAAAAAGAACCGACGACCGGGGCGAGGAAATCCACGAATAGCTTCATAGTTTGAGTCAAAAATGTTTTCCACCATCA
>CBDUWS010000333.1:0-2881 GCA_965370985.1 uncultured bacterium | reverse complement strand
CGCCCACCAATAGATTCAATCTTCTGTTTGGCCTCTTCTCGGGTCATACCCTCAAGAGTCCCCGTCAGGACAAAACTTTTCCCTGCTAAAGGTTGAAGCAACTCTCCCGCCACAATATCGACCTCTTCTACCTGGATCCCCAGATTTTGCATACGCTGAATCACCTGAAGGTTACGTCCCTCTTGAAAAAAACTTTCCACGCTGGCCGCGATCTCCGGCCCAATCTCATGAATCGCTTGAAATTCTTCTTTTGAGGCCTTTTGAATCTTTTCTAGTGACCCATAATGTTGAGCCAGGACCTTGGCGATATGCGTTCCCACATGCCGAATGCCTAATCCAATTAAAAATCTTGGCAGGGCCGCCTGTTTGCTCTTCTCCAAACCTTCGATCAATTGGGTGGCTGATTTTTCCGCAAAGCCTTCAAGTTCCAACAGTTGTTCTTTTTTTAAGGTATAGAGGTCACCTAGATCCTTCACCAACTCTTCATCCACGAATTGGGCAATGGTCTTCTTCCCCAGGCCATCAATATTCATGGCACCTTTTGAAACGTAATGCTCAAGTGATCCTTTAAGTTGTGCAGAACAGACAGTCTGGCCCGTACAGTACAACACTGGCCCCTCTTGAATCGTATGCGACTGACAGACGGGACATTGTTCTGGTGGGACAAATGGATCCGTCCGTTGTTCTCCTGGGACCTCTACGCGTTCCACAATATCCGGAATCACATCCCCTGCCCGTTCTACTTTCACCGTATCTCCCACACGCACATCTTTCCGAACAACTTCTTCCACATTGTGCAAACTGGCCCGGCTGACCGTCACGCCGCCTATGTCCACGGGATCAAGCATGGCAATGGGGGTGAGCGCACCCGTCCGCCCAACAGACACCGCAATGGCCCGTACTTTGGTCAGTTCCTTTCGAGCAGGAAATTTAAAGGCAATGGCCCACCGCGGACTACGTGATTTTTCACCCAATGCTCGTTGCCAATCGAATCGATTCACCTTAATGACAATCCCATCGATTTCAAAGGGAAGAACGTCTCGTTGTTCAGCCATATCACCATGGAAGGCCATAGCCTCTTCTATTTTCTGACAATTTTTCCGGAATTTCGGGATAGGAAGTCCCCAGGTCTCCAGGCAGGAGACAGCCTCAAAATGAGTCCCTGGGTTTTCCTCCCCTTCACTCATCATGTCATAACAGATAAGGGTCAAAGGTCGCTTCGCAGTGCTTTGCGGATCTAACTGTCGCAATGCTCCTGAGGCAGAATTGCGTGGATTGGCAAATGTGTCTTCCCCCATCTCAGTCAACCGTTGATTGAGTTGGTGGAAATCGGGAAGTTTTATGAAGACTTCTCCGCGCACGACCAGATGCACTGGAAAACCGGTGCCTTCTTTCAATCTCAAGGGCAAGGTGCGAATGGTGCGAAGATTGTGGGTGACATCTTCGCCAATGGTGCCGTCACCGCGTGTGGCGCCGCGGACAAACAGGCCTTGTTCATACGTCAGTTCAACTGAGAGCCCATCAAACTTGGGTTCAACCGAATAGCTTATATATTCTTCGCCCAGTTCACGATGCACGCGTTCATCAAAGGCCCGAACGCTGTCTTCCGTCATTTCCGAATCCAAGCTTAACAGCGGAAATTCGTGTTGGACTTTTTGGAATTGCGGAAGAGGCGCTCCCCCGACCCTTTGGGTCGGAGAATCTGGGGTGATCAAATCAGGGAATTGTTGTTCGAAATTTTTAAGATCCTGAAAGAGCTTGTCATATTCGGCGTCGGATATTTCTGGTCGACTGTGGACATAATACAATTCATCATGCCGGCGAATGGCTTGGCGAAGCTCTTCGAGTTGTTGTTGAGGAGTAGCCACAGGACCAGAAGGGGCTAGAATGGAATGCTCACCTGGTTATTCACGAATAAACCTGGCCGCATAGCTTCGAATCTCATGGCCGTTTAATACATGAAACTGGCGCAAGCGGGCAACCGTTTGCCCTGAAAATCGATGCAACGGCAACGGCACGAGTTTGCGCCCATATCGTCGAGCAATATTCCGCCAAGCAGCTTTGAGGGGAACCGGAGATACCACGGCGACATGGGATTCCTGCGAATGAGCACAGGCCCCTGCTAACAGCCTTTCCTCCAATGTCGTCGTAAAATTAAATAAAGGGTTTTCCCATATATCAGGAATGGGCCGGGGCGGATATAAAAACATCGTCCCGCCATAACGAGCCTGTCCAATCCCAGGTCCGACCATTTGGATTGAAAATGGCGTGGCATAAAAGCTTAAGGTAGATTCTTCCTGATGTTCGGCAAACCAGGTAGTTCTCCAGGTATACACATTCGGGTCTGCTGGGACCTCAAAGAGAAACACGAGGACTTCAATGGTCCCTCTGGTTGGAGGCGTAACTTTGACTTGGAGATCATAGATGGATCGTTGGGATTTCGTGGCCCACTGTCGGAGAGTCTCCCGCAGATCAATCCCATCTTCCAACGAGGTGCTGAATTTTTCGATTCTCGCCAAATCAGCCCCCAAGACCTGCTTACTTTGTTGTCTGACATGTGCGGCAAACGATTCAATCCGTTGATCTTCGGGTGGCCACGAACATTGCC
Organism: uncultured bacterium; assembly: GCA_965370985.1. GTDB lineage: Bacteria > Nitrospirota > Nitrospiria > Nitrospirales > UBA8639 > Nitrospira_E. The sequence continues at coordinate 273 of CBDUWS010000333.1, read as the reverse complement.
GATAGGGATTCCATTGATGGGCCCAGGATTGCTTTTGGGGAAGGGGCGGCTTTGGACGAAGCGTGAGACTTCGCCATGTTTGGGGGTCTCCTTGCAAGCGATTGGTGGCTGGCAGGATCTCGCCTCCTGGATCCTGGAGTTCCCCAATGCCCATACTAATTATCGGTTTGATATCCAGCCTTGACGAATCTATTTGATAGTCATAGATCTTTGCGGTTTCCAACAATGTAAGGGCAAAGGCATCTCCTCCCATTTGTTGGGCTGCTTGAACAA
>CBDUWS010000332.1:0-2882 GCA_965370985.1 uncultured bacterium | reverse complement strand
TAGAATTTTATTAATGAGATCTATGAGCCACTAGTTCCTAATGGGAGAATTCGATGAGTTCGGATCCTTGTAGGCCTTGTTGAATAAGGGCTGGAATGTCCAAGTGTTCTTCCACCTTGAGAATGCTAGGTAGATCGCAGCGGGTGCGAGGGTGTTTGGGTACGAAGAGGGTGCAGCAGTCCTGATCGGGTTCGATGGAGGTTTCAAATGAGCCGATGGCTTGGGCTTGTTGGGTGATTTCTAATTTATCCATGCCGATGAGTGGACGGAGAATGGGCAATGTCGTCGCTTCATTGATGACGACGATATTTTCCGGAGTTTGCGACGCGACTTGGCCAAGGCTGTCTCCTGTGACCAGGCCCCAGGCTTCTTCTTGCTCGGCGATCTTCGCGGCAATGCGAAGCATGAGACGGCGGTAGAGGACGACGCGAACGGGTGGGGGAGAATTGAGAACAATTTGGCTTTGGATTTCCCCAAAGGGAACAAGATGAAGACGGGAATGTAGTTGATACGAGGTTAAGAGCTTCACGATATCTTTCACTTTTTCTTCGGAAACCCGAGACAAATAGGGGCGTCCGTGGAAATGGACGAACACCGCTTTGCATCCTCGTTTTAACATGCGGTAGGTTGCGACCGGCGAGTCGATACCCCCTGAGATCAGAGAGACGACCTTTCCACCCGTTCCGGTTGGGAGTCCACCAGGCCCAGATTCTCGATGACATGAATAATAGGCTTCTGGGGGGACCAGTTCGACCAGGATTGTGAGATCCGGCTGCGAAAGATTGACTCGCTTGCCGGTGTGTTCAACTACGGCGGCTCCGATTTCTCTCTCGACTTCCATTGAGGTTTTGGCAAAGCGTTTATCCGCGCGTTTGGCGCTGACACGGAAGGTCTCATAGGGATAGGTCGGAAGATGAGATGTGATGGCGACTTTTAGGGCGGTGAGATCAGGATTGTCGTGTGGGAGTGGGATAGATCGGGTCAGCGAAAAATTGACAATACCAAATACTCGCTTTAATTGGTGCTCTAGGCGAGGCCAAGCCGCTTCATCTTCAAAGCTTACGCGGATTCGCCCTTGAAGGGCGTCGACATGTACATGTGTGAGTGGCTTCAGTGCGCGGCGGATGTGATGGACTAACCGATATTCAAAGTGTTTCCGGTTTCGTCCTTTGAGCGCCAACTCATGATAATGCACCAACACATGGAACATCAGTGGGCGGCTTCTAAATACCGTTCCGCGTCAATGGCCGCCATGCACCCGGAACCTGCGGCGGTAATGGCTTGTCGATAGTTGGAATCCTGCACATCGCCTGCCGCGAACACCCCGGGGATGTTTGTCGTGGTGCGATAGGGTTGTGTTCGAATATACCCTGCTTCATCCATATCGACTGTCCCCTTGAATAAACCGGTATTGGGGGTATGCCCGATAGCGACAAAGACACCTGATAAGGAAAGCTCTTCCGTTTGATTCGTTTGAACGTTGCGAAGTCGGACGCCGGTCACCACTTCATCACCGATGACTTCTTCCAATGTGCTATTCCATTGAAACGCAATTTTTTCATTTTTCATCGCACGGTCTTGCATGATTTTCGACGCGCGTAATTTATCGCGCCGATGAACGAGTGTGACTTTTGAGGCGAATTTTGTGAGGAAGGTGGCTTCCTCGACGGCGCTATCTCCACCGCCAATAACGGCAATTTCTTTTTCACGAAAAAAGAATCCGTCACAGGTCGCGCAGGTTGAGACTCCGTGCCCCATCAAGCGACTTTCGGATGGCAAGCCCAGTAAATTGGCCGACGCTCCTGTTGAAATAATCAACGTTTTTGTTTCAAGGGTGTCTTCGCCATCTACGGTGATGCGAAAGGGTTGTGACTGAAGGTCCACTTTCGAGACATGGCCATGTCGGAATTGCGTCCCAAACCGTTCAGCTTGTGCACGCATGTCTTGAATGAGTTGTGGCCCCATGATTCCTTTGGGAAAGCCCGGGAAGTTTTCCACGTCTGTGGTCAAGGTCAGCTGCCCACCTGGTTGTGCCCCATCGATTAACAGCGGTGAGAGATTCGCTCTGGCGCTATAGACGGCCGCGGTGAGTCCCGCCGGTCCGGAACCAAGGATCAAAACATCATGTACCATCGAATGACTCCTTTACCAATTAATGTATACGAACAAGATAATGTTGTTGTGTGCAGAATCAAGTTAGAGATTGCTTAGGACCTCGCTGGCAAGCTTCTTTTTGATAAGTTCTATACAATGATTTCACCACAAGGCGCAACCGAGAACGAGACCATGTTCCATCTAGGACTGTATCAGCATTCTGAAGTTTTTGGCGGAGTGGCATTTGTTGCCTGATGCGTCGCAGCGCTTCAGTTTTACTGAGTCCATCTCGATAGCAGACCCGGGAAATTTGAGTGGAACGGTCTGCCTTGACCACAATCACATGATCCATTCTTCGATGTGCTCCGGCTTCAATTAATAAGGCTGCGTCATAAATAATCACAGCCTGAGGAAAGGCCTTGCCAATGACTTTCGTTCGTGTCGCCTGATGGCGAGCCACTCGAGGATGAATGATATTTTGGAGGATTTTCAATTTTGAAGGCTTATGAAACACGACTTGGGCAAGGGCTTGCCGATTTAGCGTCTTATCGGAATGAAAGACACCGTTTCCAAATTGTTGTTTAATCTCTTTCCAGGCAGGTTTTCCAGGTTTGACAACATCCCGAGCCAGTTGGTCCGCATCAATGACTTTTGCCCCACAATCTTGAAAGAGGCCAGCTATTGTTGTTTTCCCGGCACCCAAACCACCGGTTAATCCCACCACCACCATGCTCAACCATAGCATAGGGGATAGGAGGCAACAATAAATGGAGAAAAATTTTGGTCCG
>CBDUWS010000331.1:0-2891 GCA_965370985.1 uncultured bacterium | reverse complement strand
TCTTGAGCGTTTCAGTGGTTTCTCGTAGCTCCTCTTCCAGATATTTGCTCAGGTCAGCCAAGTCTTTTGATCGGAAGGCGCTTTTGGTTTCCTGGAGAACTTGAATTGTATGAAAGACCAATTTACGCAGACGAAAATTGTCGGTCATAAATGGGCACTCCTGATGCGGGCTCCATGTGTTTTGAGATGTTCAATGAAAAGTTGAAGTGGGATCAGAGAAACGAAGTAGGGACGGGAAAATGAATTAGGCTTCGACCAGATTGAACTGAGGGGTCGTGATGTCGGCGTGTGTCCGTTGAACATCCATGATGACCGGGAGGAGTTCGTCAAACATCTCGATTAATCGGGGATCGAACTGAATTCCTGACAGCGAGCGGAGTTCTTCCATGACCTTTTCCAGAGGCCAGGGTTCTTTGTAGCACCGTTTTGAAGAGAGCGCGTCAAAGACATCGACTATGGCGCAAATTCGTCCAGCCAGGGGAATATCCTCACCTGATAATCGGTTGGGATATCCCGACCCGTCCCATCGTTCGTGATGGGTAAGGGCGATGATTTCCCCCATTTGTATGACGGGGGATTGGCTATTCGAAAGCAATTGGGCACCGATGACGGTATGTTGTTTCATAATTTCCCATTCATCCGCATCTAGCTTGCCGGGTTTGAGCAGAACTCGGTCGGGTATGCCGAGTTTTCCCACGTCATGCATGGGAGTCGCATGGAACAAGATGTCACATTCTTCTTCGTTCATTCCGCAGGCACGTCCGAGGATCAGTGCATAATTGCTCATCCTGACGATATGACTGCCGGTCTCATTGTCTCGATGTTCCGCTGCTTGGGCCAATCTATGGACAATCTCTAATTGTGTTTCCTTGAGCTGTTGCGTCCGCACCTGGACGGTTTCTTCCAGCGTTTCTTTTTGTAACATGATGATTCGATTCAGAAGACTGGCTTCCAGGAGATTACGAATGCGTATGAGCACTTCAATTTTGTCAAAGGGTTTATGTAAAAAGTCTTTTGCTCCGGATTCCAGCGCTCGCAGCCGGGTTTCGCGATCCTCTTCGGATGTCAAGACCAAAATGGGGAGATAGGCATTCTTCTGAATAATTTTTAATTGTCCCATGACCTGAAACCCATTGAGCTGTGGCATGCGAATATCCAAACAGATGAGATCTGGATTCAGCTCTTTGACAAAAGAAACGACTTTCGTGGGATCTTGGGTGAAATGTATTTTCGTATACCCTGCGTTTTGTAAGATGCTCTCTAAGAGCAAAATGTTGGTCATTTGATCGTCCACGATGAGGATCGTGGCATTTTGACACTGTTGTTGTGAGATCATGTGAGTTTTTTGTGTTGAAAGAAGTTGTTGTTCCGTTTGTCTGATCTGTTGTTGTATATTTATCTATTGATAACTGACTCTGTTATTCGATTCTACAGGATGAATGCTGATCGCTGTTGGAGACGAATTTTTTTGTATCCTGATTCATTTTCGGATGAGCTGCCAGAAACTTGACGACAGATAGCGGACATTCTTCCTGAAAAATATCGGCACTAGGCTGTTGTGTGAAAACTATGAAGGATGGCGAGAGTTGGTGAAAAGGGAAGAGTAAAAAGTGAGGAGTAAGGAGTAGAAATCCGATTGTAATCTAACAGACAGAGCGCGATGATTGTCCCCATGGTTCCACTGCCTCCCCTCCTTTGTCTGTCATGCCCGCAATTAACAGCGGGCATCCAGGAGTAGAGGTTGAAAGTCTGGATTCCCGCGTTGTCGTATTGGCCGCTTGTCTTAATCGGCGGTACGAGAATGACCTTAGAATAGAATAAACGGCGACACGTTCTTCGCTGAAAGCATGACAGGTTCTCACGGTATCTGAAAGATCAAATCGAGATTTCTAGAGGTGGGTGATTGGACGGTGGAAAGAAAGTTCGTGATGTAAACCACGGCAGTCTGTAGCATTTCCTTAGTAGGTTGTGGGCCATCCAACGTCTTTCCTCCCCGATTGGCTTGCTCGATCTTGATAACCATGTGGTGAAGCCGTGTGTGGCTTCTCCCAACCCATGACTGTCTTTTTGATCGGGTGCTGGTTCGATTGCACGAACACAGGTCGTGACATCCGAGACAAACTGTTCAGCCATTTTGGCAGCAAATTCAGGCCCTCCAAGTTCTTGCCATTCTTGAAAAAGAGCATGCTTCATGGGCGAAGGATTCTCGTCTTCCGAATTGGAGGTCCCATTTGCTGGGATGGGGGAATTGTCATTGTTCATGTGGTTGGCACGTACATCTGACTCGGTGAAGTCACTCTCAAGGGCCATGGGAGGTTCAAGTGTATGGTTATCGTCAGAATGAACTTGAAGTAAGCGTTCAAGCGCGAGGGGCAATTCTTCTGGGCGGATAGGTTTAGAGAGATACTCGTCCATCCCGGCCGTTAAACATTTTTCTCTGTCGCCAGGCATGGCATTGGCGGTCAACGCAACAATGGGAATTCCGGAACAGCGAGGGTTGAATAGTTAAGAGTTAGGAGTGTCAGAAAAGTTTGTCTTTTGCTCCTTACTCCTCACTATTTTCACTTTCCGCTTCACGAATAGTTCTCGTGGTTTCAAACCTGTCCATTCCTGGCATTTGGCAGTCCCTGAGAACCAGAGCATAGGATCCTGTGGCTATAGCTTTGGCGGCTTCTCGGAATGTATGACGAGTGCCCAAAGGACGGATCTGTTCAGGTTCTTCGTTTCTTTAGAAGAAATCTGAACAGGAATCTGGAATGAGAGGAACTGTCGAGACGGGCAACAGTCTGTATTCAGAATAGACGAACAACTAGTTGGACCAGGGTTCCCGTGAGGATGGGACCGAGGGTTTCTTTGTCGGCGTCGGTTGGGTTAACCGTGCGAACAGTTTT
>CBDUWS010000330.1:0-2894 GCA_965370985.1 uncultured bacterium | reverse complement strand
CGACTACGTATTCAAGAGCTGAAAGCCCGATGGCCGGCTATCACGATTCAAGATAAAGGACAGGTGTTCAATACCGGAATCATCGCCGTCCTCGAATTAAGCTTTATGTTAGATTGTGCAGAGGCGATCATCGCGGGTGCGCTGACACGCAAAGAAAGTCGCGGTGCCCATTTCCGAACCGATTACCTGGATCGAGATGACGAGGACTGGTTGAAACATATTCTGCTCTACCACCAACCCGAAAACGAGCCTCGCATCGATTTCCTTTCCGTAAAAATTACGCAATGGCAACCACAAATTCGCGTGTATTAACTTGTCCTTTTACCCCTTACTCCGACTTTTCTTTGTTACAATAGACTGAGAGCAATAGAACGCCCGCCTCATACGATTGACCACACACTTTATGCAGACTACCCTTCGCGTCCGCCGCTACAATCCTGAAAATCCGCAACCGGCAGCCTATTTTGAAAGCTATGATTTGGAACTGGATCCGTCCGACTCCGTGCTCGATGGTCTCATCAAAATTCGAGAAACCCTCGATGATTCCTTGACCCTTCGGTGTTCCTGCCGAGGAGCCATCTGTGGGTCTTGCGGCATGCGCATCAACGGCCATGCCAGTCTCGCCTGCAAGACAAAAGTGGTCTCCCTAGCTCCATCAGGTGAAACTATTGAAGTGGAGCCGATGAACAATATGCCAGTGATTAAAGATTTGGTCACCGATATGGCGCAATTTTGGGAAAAGATTCGTCAGATTCAACCCTGGCTGAAACCATCTGAGCCTCCACCGGTCGCCGAATACACAGCTCCACCGGAAACAATGAGCCATTTAGCCGGTGTGATGAGTTGCATCATGTGCGGTGTATGCGTCTCCGACTGCACGGTATTGGAAGTCGATAAAAATTTTGTCGGGCCGGCTGCACTCGCCAAAGCCTATCGGTTTGTGGCTGATCCACGCGACACCGCCACATCAACACGTTTGGAGACTCTCAACCAGGCAAGCGGCATGTGGGATTGCACCCGTTGTATGGAATGTATTCAAGTATGTCCAAAAGGCGTGGGTCCCATGGACAAAATCATGGCGTTACGATCGAAGGCCATGGCCGAAAAGATGCCAGCCACCTGTGGCTCCCGACATGCAGAGGTCTTTACCGACATCATCAAACATAAAGGCATTCTCGACGAACCCATGTTGGCGCTCAGAACCTTTGGCCTCAAACATGTGGGACGATTACTAGGCATGGTGCCGATGATCATTCAATCCTTTTTTAAGGGCAAAGTACCATTGTCCGGTCCACTGCACCGACCCATCTCAAGTATTCAACACATTCAACGGCTGTTTAAACGGGTCAGAACCAAATCATGAACTACGCCTTCTTCCCAGGTTGCGTATCAAAAGGAGCCTGTCCTGAACTCTATCAATCCGTCATTCAGGTCTACCCAAAGCTAGGTATTAACCTCAAAGAAATGACCACGGCCTCCTGCACCGGCGCAGGCGTCCTTCAAGAAAAAGATCTAAGACTCGGCGACGCGCTGAATGCGCGGACCTTTGCAATGGCGGAACAACAGGGCCTGCCCATTATGACCATTTGCAGCACATGCCAAGGCGTCATGAGCCAAGCCAATCACCGGCTCACCACCCAACCAAGCTACCTTCAGGAAATCAACCAGATTTTACAGGAGGAAGGGCTTACCTATCGCGGCACTACCACCATCAAACACTTCCTGTGGATTTTATTAGAAGACGTTGGGGAGGATGCTCTTCGCAAGCAGATCACCAAACCCTTAACCGGGCTTCGTGCCGCCCCATTCTACGGATGTTATATCCAACGGCCAACAGAGGCCTTAGATTTTGAAGAACATCCCGACAGAGGGAAATCGTTGGAACGCATCATTGAAATTCTTGGAGCGGAAATCGTCGACTTTCCCGGGAAAACCCGATGCTGCGGGTTTCCCATTCTCACCATCAACAAAATTAATTCCTTATCCATGGTGGCCACCCATACGCAAGACGCCAAATCTCATGGTGCCGACATCATGGTCACGCCCTGTCCGCTTTGTCATCTCAACCTGGACGGCATGCAGGCACAAGCCGCCGGTCAACACAACACTGCCATCAACCTGCCTATTCTCCACCTGCCCCAACTCCTCGGCCTCGCCATGGGCATGGATCCCAACAGCCTAGGATTAAAACGAAATCTCATTTCACCTGCTTCTGCCCTTGAAAAAATGAACCTCTGCCTTTAGCTTCCTGAAGATTGACAGAGACAGACATTCCCTCTACGCTCGAAGTTAAGCGAGTAATGAAAAACTCCAAAAACATCCCTAGGAGCTAGACGCCATGAGTACAAAAACCAAAGAAATATTGAACCAGGCTTTAGGCCTTCCTCCAGTTGAAAAAGCCCGTCTTGTTGACTGCCTTCTTTCAAGTCTTGATAAGCCCGATGAAGCCATTGATAATCTTTGGCGTGAAGAAGTAGAAAAAAGAGTTGAAGCCTACCAAGCAGGGAAACTTACCTCTGTATCGCTCAGGCAAGCTCTCTCAAAATATCAGAGATAATGGAAATTCGACTATTAGAAACTGCCCAGGAAGAACTTGATGAAGCTGCCACATTTTACAATTCAGAACAAGCAACGTTAGGTGCCGACTTCATAGTTGAGTTTGTCAACGCTCTTGAACGAATCAAAGCTTATCCCCAAGCCTGGCACCCTTTCACCAAACATACGCGCCGCTGCCAATTACGACGTTTCCCTTATGGAATTGTTTATCAACTCCTTGAGACAGAGATTCTAGTTGTCGCCATATCCCACCTACACCGAGAACCTGGCCACTGGCAAGACAGATTAACGACGTAGCTCAGAGCAGAACCCATTGGTACCCAGTCGTCATACCCGCG
>CBDUWS010000329.1:0-2895 GCA_965370985.1 uncultured bacterium | reverse complement strand
GATTATCCCAATTCACTGTTTGTGTACCCAGGAACGTTCTCTCATGCCACAAAGAATAGGGATGAAAATCAGCTACCTTCATTTGATGCTGCGAGATAAGCGGGGAATCATCTCGGAAAAGAAAATCAAGGGGGGGCTGGAGATGCCCCAGATCCTTAACTGAAACTTCTGACCCTATTGAATCTTGAGTTTCGGCCAGGAAACTTGTAATTTTTTCTGGTGTTCGCAGACTCCTCTTCTAGGCTTCATCGGTTTTCTTCATTGTAAAAAAGAAACCTGGTCAAATCTGTGAACTAAATGACAAATGATACCGGCTCAACCAACACAGAGGATCTGTCTTGTAACTGCCACGCTTCCCACTCATTCACGTCTAGAGTATTTCAGGCGAAGGGTGTACCTAGTGGGGATATTGTCTATTTTCTGGTTTTCCTGTGATTCCCATGCCTCATTTAATGGGTTTCAAGTCGAGCCCCATTCCATTCCCTTAGAGGCAATTTTATCCGGAGGCCCACCGAAAGACGGTATTCCCGCATTGATGGCCCCACAGTTCCTTCCTGTTGAAAAAGTCGATTTTTTATCCCCCGAAGATCGGGTTTTAGGGATCCAAAGTCCTCATCAAGCCAAGGCTTATCCCATTGCCATTTTGAACTGGCACGAAATTGTGAACGACACGTTGGATGGGACTCCTGTGGTCATTACCTATTGCCCTCTCTGTGGGACCGGAATGGGATTCCTGAGGAAGGTAGGCCACCACATTTTGACCTTCGGCGTCTCGGGGCTCCTCTACCAAAGTGATGTCCTCATGTATGATCACCAAACCGAAAGTCTCTGGTCACAAATTGCCATGCAAGCCGTGACCGGCAAAAATCTCGGGCAACAATTAGAACCCATTTTCTTAGAACATACAACGTGGGGTGCGTGGCAGAAACGCCACCCCCATACGATGGTCCTATCTCGTAATACGGGGTTTACACGCGACTATAGTCGTGATCCCTATGAGGCCTATGCTCAAACCGACCGACTGATGTTTTCCCCGGCAAAACAAGATAACCGAATCTCTCCAAAAGAATGGGTCTTAGGGGTGGAGGTCGGTGGAAAATTTAGGGCTTATTCTTTTTCTACACTTGAAGGAATGGGCCAGGCTTTTTCAGATTCCTTGCATGATCAAGACTATGTGGTCTGCTGGGATGCTCAAGCCAAAAGTGCCAAAGTTGTTGATCCAATGGGCGAACCTTTTCCTACCTTGACCGCCTATTGGTTTGCCTGGTACGCGTTTCATCCAGATACCGAAGTCTTTATCCGAGATTCGAGACAAACAAGACTGGAGATGAAATCTCTTAATGCAGTTTGCTAGGAGCCTGTCGGGCTTAGGGAATCGAGAGCGAAAAGGTAACTTTTTTTTGAATGAATAAGGATCTTTATCCCACTTAATGCATGAATCGCAAAGGTTGTCCCCATGACTCAAACTCTAAAAAAACATTCCATCGAACAATTACATGAATCCAAACATTGGTATCTCAACCAGATTAAAGTATTTGCGGACCTACCGGAGAAAGATAAGAGGGAATTGCGCGAGATTTCCCACATGACGTCCTACCGCAAACACGAACCTATTTGTTTCCCCGGGCAACCGGCAAATACGGTGTATTTGCTCAAACAAGGGAGAGCCAAAATTTCCCGGGTGAACGAAAAAGGCCAAGAAGCCACCATCAGCCTCCTGGAACCCGGAGAAATATTTGGCGAAGTGGAAGCCTTGGCAGGGATCGCCCGGGAAACGCTTGTTCGAGCCCTGGAACCCGTTTTAGTGTGTGAGATAGCCCGGGAAAATTTTGAGCGTTATCTGGATCGATGCCCTACCGTAGGAATCCGCATTCTTAAAAAGATAGGAGGACGCCTCAGATACGTAGAGTCGAAATTCAGTGACCTGGTGTTTCACAGCGCGCCTGCTCGTTTAGCCAAGTTGCTCTTACAATTGAGTGAGACGATGGGAGAACGCGACCAAGGCAGGATTCGGTTAAACGTACGCTTAACCCACCAAAATTTGGCCAATCTGATTGGGACATCCCGAGAAACGGTCAGCGCCTTACTCGGTCAATTTCAACGCCAAAAATTAGTGGTCCAAGATCATCGACATATTTGTCTGTTGGATACGGACGGACTGGCCAACATTCAATAAAAGGAGAACGTATGCCCAGAATTCCTTATGCTGAAAAAGGGACCGAAGCGGAAGGCGCCACGGCGGTGTATGCCAAGTTAGAAGCCGAATTCGGCTTTGTTCCCAATTTACTGAAAGTGCTGGGACACTCCGGACCCGCGACGCAAGCCATGGGCGCCGTCTTGGACAATCTCTTTCATCATTTGTCGTTGACTCCACGTATTCGCGAAATGGCCTATCTCACCGTGGCCAGATACAACCAATGCGCGTATTGCGTTAGCCATCATTCCTTCTTTGCCAAGCAAGCCGGGATGACCGATGAAGAAATCGCGTTGTTGGGAGAATCTGGCCTATCGAGTGCTCAATTTTTGGAAAGCGAACAAGCCGTCATTCGTTTTGCCCTGGAAACAACTAAAAACGTATCTGCCTCAAATGAGGCCATCACAGGGTTGCAGAAAGCTTTTCCTTTGAACCAGATAGTGGAGATTGCGTTTGTGGTGGCCGCCGCGAACTTTATCCAACGAATCGGCAAAAACCTTGGCGTCGAACTGGAGCACCCACCAACCTAACACACGAACCCCACGAAGGTTTCTGCGATATTCAATCCTGGTAAAGGGGGGTAGCGTATTGTTTCAACTATCCCACAGTTTTTTCGGGCTTCTACCATTTTCCATCGCAGTTTCTATGGATCATACGCAAATTATGGTTCTGGCCATACAGCAATCTCATGTTTATCGGAA
>CBDUWS010000328.1:0-2902 GCA_965370985.1 uncultured bacterium | reverse complement strand
CCTTTCTTGGTGAAGAGAAAATGTGGTCAATAATGCTTGCGCCATGCGTTTGAATCCTTCTTCAAAAAATTGAACCCATATTGATACCCAAAATACCGACAACTTGGCAATCGAATTCTGTAACTTGAATGGCTAATCGGGATATGCCGTCGAATCGGAGCATAGAATGAGGGATGTCTATCCACAGGCCTCCGTCTGCTCTTATTTGCCAGGGCGTTAGCTCATAGGGTAGGCTCCCTTCCCTGTTACCGATCAGCGTCAGCTCCGCGCGTCTTTTCAAAATAGATGCCCGCTCCGACTTTCGCGCCATTCCATCATGAATGTCCAAGTCTTCTATCGGAAACAAAGCACTATATTCGTTGTCCCGGCACCGGTGTCTCCTGAGCCTTTCCTTACGACTAATATTTTTGGATATGAACTGACAAAGCGACGATGAAGGAGAAGCGAGGTGCCTAAAGCCAAACGAGAAAAGAACTGTTACGTATGCGGGGAAGGCGGGTGGGTCCGTATGAGTTTTATGACCTGTGGGCAATGCTCCCGTCATTATTGCAGCCGCCACGGAGATCCTAAAATGGATGAATGTACCGAATGCCTTGAAGGTGGGGAGGAAATGTAAGCTGCCCGCCCCTCCTCTGCAGGAGATTCTCCTACTCGCAGATTCTCCTATTCAATGATGGCCACCATTTGTTGCCCTCCCTTGCGAACAGCCACACCTTGCCGATCACGGGCCACTCAACTATTCTGGCCTTCTTATGGCATAGACATCTTAGGTGTCCCCTGCAAGGCTTCATACTTCCATGGCGCACACTTCAAACTTGTCTTTAGGCAACTCTCTCAAGACTGATCAGCGTAAAGCCTTTTATGAGGCCCACAAGAACATCGCCCTGGTCATGGTCCTTGTGGTGTTTCTATTTCCCCTTTTTGGGGTCTATGTGAGTGGGTTACTTGGGGCGGCACTGGGAATGCTCATCTCCATTGCGGCTTATTTTCTCACGCCTTACGTCATTCTTAAACTAGGTGCGTGAAGCCTGCGAGTTTTTCTTCAACCTTTAATTATTCTTTGCCCCCCTGAAAACAAAAAAACTTATAAAACATACGAAGATTTTCATGTCAAATAGTTAAAGTTTTAGTTTATATTTAACTTTACATTTCAAGCTCATGTAAATACCAATTAATTCTCCCACATTGAATGATAATGGCTTTGGGGGTCGCAAAAAGCCAAAGCCAATTTAGAATTTACGAACAATGGCTATGGCTAAAAATCTCAAGAAAGGCAAAGCCTTCCTTTTTCACTAGTCAGGGCATACCGGACACCCTCCCCGCTTCACAACTACCAGCCCTGACCTGTCCAACAATCGATTCGACATCCACAAGATTTTTCATCTATGAACGCCCTCTATTATCCCTTTCATCTGTGTCATGACCGGACACTTGATCGCGTATTAACGAAATATCAGACCGTTCACTTTCGAGATTTTATGGCGCTTCAACTCACGCCGATGATGGGCACAACCGCATTTCCCGATCGCATGGGTGATTATCATCCAGAACTCTTGAAGACTGGCCGGATCGTCCAGGGGCATAACCTGAGTGGCTCAATGAAACCCGAAACCATGTCGGCTGTGAATCGGGTCTTAGCCGATCACCAATGGCGAGGTCTCTTTCAGGAATCACTATTGAACGATCGTCGCTTTCAGCGAGGGTTGTTTCCCGAACCTCAAAGTGCACCGGCCGAATCCGTGGGGACACAAGCCGAGCCAGAGTGGTTGCAGTTCCACGGAATGGAATGGGCTGAAGTCCCTTTTCAAGTGGAAACCGTTCAAGCCTGGAGTCGGCATCGACTCCGGGGAATAGAGGCCGTTCGCTTTGAATACGGTTGGGCGTTGATCAAAACCTCAGTGTCTTTAATCTATACGATTCGACTCTGCCAACAACTCAACCTGCTGGCCGTAACGGATTCGGCTGCCCACTATCACTTACTTTCAAGAACATGCGCGCGGGAACAGATTCCCCTGGAACATTCATGTGTAAATCGTGAGGGGTATTAGAATGAGGACGAATTCCTTCTTACCTTGGGGACGAGGGTTCGTCGGAAGTGACCTGGCCGCGCATGGACTTTTGGCTATCTCTGATACACCAAGCCCACGGAATCAAATTCAATTTGCCACAGTAACTATTCGAATATTGAAATTTCTCATGAAATTCCTGTCTATATTGCTGGTGATCGTGTTGCCGTCCGGCTGTAGCTGGAAACCTATGGCTGCGCCGGATCCTGCTCTCACATTTGAGCCTGCGATTATCGTGGTGCCTGGTTATTATGGCACACGTTTAGTACAGGAGACGGATGGTAGTCTAATTTTTATTTCTCTCAACCAGGCCCTGTTCGGCGATCAGACGTTGACTCTTCCGGTTCCTGGTCTGGGATTTAAAGGAACGGTCAACTTACAACCTGAAGGCATTCTCGAAGAATTCGACGTAGTTCCCCTCTTATATTCCATTGACGTCTATGGCTCATTAATAGACCAGCTAAGCCTCTCCAATAAGAAGCGCCGAAAGGTGATTCCACTTATCTATGACTGGCGGGGAGATCTGATGGAGGCAGTTCGAAATTTAGACGACCTCATTCGCCGACTCCGGATCAAGGGGGAAAACGATATTTCCGTCGTGGCTCATAGTATGGGTGGCCTGATTGTCAGCTACTATCTGCGGTATGGCACACAGGATATCGATTCTGCCGTTGAGACCTGGAAAGGGGCAGAGTCACTCAAAAGCGTGGTGATGGCGGGAGTGCCTTTCCTTGGAGTCATGCATTCGTTTCGCAACATGAACTTTGGAGTGACCGTCGGTTTGAATTCGTCGCTTCTGAGTTCCGAGGCCTACGCGTCATTCCCAGCCAGTTACT
>CBDUWS010000327.1:0-2905 GCA_965370985.1 uncultured bacterium | reverse complement strand
ACGCGAAGACGGCAAATGGGTCAAACCCCCAACCTATTCTCCAGCATCTCTTGATAACATTTTAGAATCGCAAACTGTTTCTCAAAAAAAATTTTTCCAGCAAGAGGAAAATGGGTAAAAAATTCAAAAAAATTCCTTCTCCGACCGAAAATTTCGGAAAGTATAGAGAAATGGAATTCCTGCGATTGAAGCTCTCCTGGTACATCCACTCCAGCCCAGCGCCTCGCCTGGCTGGAAGAAGCGCTGGAATTCGCCTATCGGACTGGGGCTCTTCAATCAAAAGCTAAAAATGATAATTTTTGACCGGAGAATACTAAAAAGACATATCCAGTCAAACTAATGACTTCATAAAGACGTCTTCACCAGCAGATTATCGATGAGACGGATGCCTCCTATCCGAATCGCCCCAAGCAAGACGACCCTTCCTTTGACCCTCGTGAGAGGCTCTAGGGTTTCGGCATCGCATACCGCCAGATGCTCGACTGTTACCCCAGAAATTTTCCTCAATATTTCCTGCATGCTGTTTTGAATGATCCGCACGATAGTGGCACCCTGCTTGATAGCTTGCGCACCTTGTCGCAAGGCAACAGACAAACTGGCAGCTTGGTGTCGTTGGCTTTCTGAAAGATATCGATTGCGGGAACTGAGGGCAAGGCCATCCGATTCCCGAACCGTGGGACAACGCACAATTCTCGTATCGATGTTCAGATCTTGAACTAATTGCTTGACGACCAACAATTGTTGGTAGTCTTTCTGACCGAAATAGGCCTGGTTCGGGCGGACCAGGAACAATAATTTCGTCACGATGGTCGTGACACCTTCAAAATGCGTAGGACGTGCCTCACCTTCCCAGCGCTGACTGAGCCGATCCACCGTTACTGAAGTCTGAAAATCTTTGGGATAGAACTCTGCACTTGACGGCCAAAAGAGCAGATCTACGCCAGCCTCCCGACACAACGCATGGTCGCTTTTGACTTTTCTGGGATAACGACTTAAATCTTCGTCAGGCCCAAATTGCAGAGGATTCACAAAGATACTGACGACGATATTTTGGCAGTGTTTTCGCGCCTGACGGATTAGGGAAAGATGCCCTTCATGCAGCGCGCCCATGGTCGGCACAAAGCCAATTTCGGCATGTTGGCTATCCTGTTTACGTCGCCAAGTCTGTAGCCCGCGAATGGACCGGATAATACGCATTGCGGTTATGATGAGGGCGGAACTGAACAGGCGGGTCGTGAGCGATATTTCGTCCCGGGCTTGACAGATAGTTTTTTCACCTGGCTCGTGTCATCAAGATCCTCTAGCAGCTCGTTCAAGGAACGGTGCAACGTCGGATGTATGTAGGCGGGATCAATTTCAACCAACGGTTCCAGAACAAACCGCCGAAGATGCAGGCGAGGATGAGGGACTGTTAACCCCGCTTGATTAATTTGATGCTGGCCGAACAGGAGAATATCGAAGTCCATGGTGCGCGGACCATTCCGATTAGTATCATCCCGGCCTAATCCTCGTTCCGTTTCTTGCAGAATGTCCAAAAGACGTGTGGGACTCAACGACGTCTCTAACTGCACCACACCATTGTAAAACCAGGTTGCCCCCAGCCTCCCTTCGGGATCGACTGGTTCGGTTTCATAGTAGGACGACACCCCAATAACCCTTGAAAGGGGAAGTAAATTCATGAGCGCGACTGCCCGATCGCAAAGCTCTTGTCGATCTCCTAAGTTCGAACCAAATCCGATGAAGATGGTTTCTTGAGGCATATAATGACTCTCTTTAGCGTGATTCCAACCAAAAGCCTGAAACCTGCGTAATTTTTGAAATCTTCCTAGATTTCAGAGAAAGAGGCGGTTTAAATCCTCATGAATTTGTAAAGGCACAATGAATTGTAGTCAAGGAAGATCAGGCTGTCGAGAGACATGGGGAAATAACTGTGGGGACATCCTTATACAGGATTGTCCCCACGGAGAGATTGGACAACGCCTACCACAAGGTAGATTTTATTCGTGACCGCTGCTTTGATTCTGGCACGGCTCGCCTTGCCATTGTCGTCGTCTGCGAAGGACGAATTTCTTGGAAGGCTTCATTGCGTTTGTTGGCTATTGCCGACGAAAGGCCTAAATAGACTTTTCGTGCGGCTTCCGACCATTTAGGGTCAAATGGTGCTCCTTTGAAGGCCGCTTCTGCGGCTTTTGTTTCATCATGCGTTAATCGTGGATCAGGGTTTTGCATCACGCTCCTCCATTTGCTCTTAACCGGGTATCAACAATTGAATGGACCAGGGGTCGTGGTTCTTTTTCTGCTTGTAGGCGTTTCCCGCAATTCAAGCAAGCAAAGTACAATATACTTAACCCGACTTCTAAGTCCACGGCTCGTTCCGTAACCATCGAACCCTGACATTTTTCACAAATTTTCATGGTGTCCCTTCTGTGAGTGTTGCTTCATTCTTTCGTTTGAGCAAACGGTGTGCCTAAATATCTGGCACAAAACAACATACCCGACTCACAGCGAATACCTGCTAACAGGACACAATGAAACAATCAGATCATGCCCATAGAACGAGTTGGCCAGATTTTAATTAAATTGCTGTTAAGATCACCGACAGCCCAGAACAATGGTATTTGGCTATCAGTGAAAAATGATGCACTTTGTTGAAAGGTAGGTTGGTGTTGAATACAGAAAAGTTGTTAGCAATCCCGACAATTCATTAAAAGGATAGGTTTTTCATGGGTGGCAAGGAGCTGCTAAGTAGAAGACGGGAAATTCAAAACAGCATACAACGGAAGGGGATCAGAAATTATGTAGAGAGAAGGTAGCCCACCCACCATTGAACCCAGTGAAAGTTGTCATTGAGATCAGAGACCATTTGATCTTAATGAGTGGGCCATCTCCCACGAACAGATAAAAA
>CBDUWS010000326.1:0-2909 GCA_965370985.1 uncultured bacterium | reverse complement strand
TGGCGTGGCCGCGCCGTGCCGCCGGGGTCGGCGAACCGCACAGGGAACCCGAAGCGCCACGACAGGACCAACATGGTTTTGGGTCCTTTTGCCGAACAAGGGTAGCGCCCTTCGGGACGCGACAGGCCATAAGACCTCACGTACCGGAGCGAAACCCGGAAAAATCGCAACCAAATTCAAAAATGCCGAGGCTATTGAATTTCTTCACGGCCATGTGTGTCGGCAGGGGAGAGCGGTTCCCAAAATTTACGATGTAAGGCACGAGCAAGTAAGACTCCTTTTCCAAGGGGAATAGCCAAAAGAATCATAAATTCAGAAAAATTCCTCAAACCACGCGGGCCAATTTTCAGATTGAATATTAGGAAACACCAGACCGATGAACAATAAAATCCAAATGATACTGAAAAACTCAACAATTCCTAGAAAGATTAAACCGCCGATATAAAACACTGTGACGGTTCCTCGGTTAGCTACCAGTTTTTTCCTTTTCCACCAAAACAAGATACCTCCAAAGACTAGTGGAACAAAGAAAAATGCTCAAGCTCGCAATCAACCTTATTTTTACACTCCTCATCGATTGTTCAAACACCGATTAATGTGCATATGCTCTCCTGAGTTACCCCATCAAACCTACTACAACTTTTCCGGATGAATGCCCGCCACAGACTGCGGGCATGACGATGTAGGATCAATGGACATTCTCTTTCATAGATTGTTGTGTGATCGCCTTACGAGGTTTAGTATGATACGTTTCGACGTTGTCCATTTAGGTGATTCTTTATGACCAGACATCTTCATATCGATGCATTTTCAGGTGTGAGCGGAGACATGTTTCTTGGTGCCCTTGTGGACACGGGTGTGCCCTTGCCCATTCTTGAAAAAGGTTTGAGAGCCTTAGGCATCAAAGGCTATCGGCTTCGCGAACAGCAGGTGATCCGCAACAGCCTTCGAGCCACTAAAGTGGATGTGGACATTCAAAAGGGGTTCACCAAACCGTTATCACTCTCTGCCATTAGAAAAACGTTAATGAATAGCAGTTTGCCTGCTCCTATTCGCATGCAGGCCCTGCAGACCTTTCAACTCATTGCGGAAGCTGAAGGAACGGTGCATGGCAAATCTCCAGGTCGAGTGCATTTTCATGAAGTGGGCGTGATCGATTCCCTCGTGGATATTGTGGGAACCCTGTTGGGAATAGCCCATCTAAACGTGACGACGGTGTCATGTTCTCCGATTAACCTCGGCGGCGGCACTATTGCCACGGCGCATGGCCTGCTTCCAGTGCCGGGACCCGCCGTGGCCCAGATGGCCAAGGGCATTTCCGTATTTTCCAACGGACCGGCGTTGGAACTCACCACTCCCACCGGCATGGCGTTGATAAGAACCCTTGCCAAGGATTGTAAAACGCTTCCCCCTTTAACACCACACACGATCGGCTATGGTGCGGGCACAGCCGATCCCGAGGGTTGGCCGAATGTGCTTCGGCTCTTTCTCGGGCAAGAGGAATCCGTCTCACCGATCAAATCAGAACGGATCATCAAACTAGAAACCAATATTGATGATATGAACCCCCAACTCTACGACCAGATGATGAACCATCTCTTTGCGGCTGGGGCCTTGGATGTCACCCTGACTCCAACGATGATGAAACGAAATCGGCCCGGAACAATTATCTCGGTGGTCGCATGGCCTAAAGACCTTCAGGTCTTGACCACAATTCTGTTATCCGAAACAACCACGCTTGGCGTTCGTGTTCAAGAATTGGAGCGCACGATTGTACCGCGTCAGGTTCAAACCGTTCGTCTGCCTAATGGGTCGATACGCGTAAAAATTGCCGACCTTGAGAATGGTCAGTTGAAGGTCACCCCGGAATATCGAGATTGTGCTGCGTTGGCCGAACGCACGAAGCAGCCCATCCAAGCTATTATCGACCTGGCCCGACAAACATTTACGCAGACCAACAAGTCTAAGACGGCTTCTCGATCAAAGAAACCCACCACGAGTTCCCGATAAGATCTTTCCGACATGGCTGCGTTACATAATCCGAAACCGATTCTTGCCATCACAATGGGTGATCCAGCCGGCATTGGGCCTGAAATCATTGTGAAGGCTTTACAATTGCCGAAAGTCTGGCGGGTATGTCGGCCTTTGATCATTGGCAGTCATTCGATCCTCGAACGCACCATCCAATCGCTCAAGGCCTCCATTCCGATCGCATTGGTTGATGGACATGATGTAACAAAAGCTAAGCAGGCATTTCGACGAGGGCACCTTCCCCTATTTGATCCCTTTTCCAAACCCGTGCGATCAATCAGACTGGGACGCGTTTCTGCTAAAGCCGGTGAAATGGGTGTAACCTGTATTCAATCCGCTGTACGGTTGGCACAGGCGGGCTGTGTGGCGGGAATCGTCACCGCGCCCATTAACAAAGAGGCGATCCATCTAGCCGGGCATCTTTACCCCGGTCATACAGAAATGTTGGCGGATCTGACCAAGGCCAAAGAATCTGGAATGATGATCATAGGCGGGCCTTTGAAAATTGTCTTTACCACCACCCATCTGGCATTACGGGATGTCGCAGAGGCGTTGACTATACACAAGATTGTGAAAGCCATTCGCTTGGCACATTTTGGCTTAAAGCAGTTGTTTGGTGTGAAGAAACCTCGGATTGCAGTAGCGGGATTCAATCCCCATGCTGGAGAGAATGGGCTGTTTGGCGATGAAGAAACACGGCTCATTTTTCCAGCCATCAATCAAGCCAAGGCCCAAGGTATTACCTGTAATGGCCCTCACCCTGCCGACACCATGTTTGCTAAGGCAGTGACTGGAGCATTTGATGGCATTGTGGCTCTCTATCACGACCAAGGGTTGATCCCTTTAAAGACGGTGGCCTTTGGCCATTGCGTGAACAT
>CBDUWS010000325.1:0-2911 GCA_965370985.1 uncultured bacterium | reverse complement strand
AAGGGAATGTTGAAAAAAGCCACCAGCGGCGTTCTCGCAATTTTGTCGTGCTCACGTACTGGAAGTACGCTCCGCGCGTCAAAATCGCTGCGGCCTTGCTGGATGACTTTTTTGATCATTCCCGTCGGCTACTGGCATTGAAATCTTCTAGGCATATACGGGCTTTTTTGCGAGAAATATTCAACAGGCCCTTTAAAAGAAGAAAACCAGATTTTTTATGGCTGTCCCTAATACCCACTTAGCATGAACATGCTCTCGTTACTCACCAAATTTACAAATGATACTCCTTCAAAGCCCTGATAGGCTTGCTTGGGTATTCTTAGCGTAAGCCCTCTCAGTAATTTGGAAACTGCATAAAAAGGCCGTGGGAAAATCTAAACCTATCCGAGACTTATAATAAAAATGAACATGTGGACTAAAGACATTACCCGTCGTCATCTTACCGAACTGGTCTTGGGATCAACCATAAACGGTTTACTCTTCATAAACCCCAGCTGGGGAAAAACAGACAAACCAAAGGAAACCGATCAGCCTTCAAAATTTCCTCTTGCCAAAGGACCATTTAAAGCCTTCACCGATTATCAAGCCACCGTGCTCGAAGAAGTTACGGCTTTACTGATTCCCACCGACCAGGATCCTGGCGCCAAAGAAGCTGGAGTGGTGTATTCCTTGGATCAGTTAGCCATGGGATCCAGGATTAACCAAATAGTCTTTGCTCAAGGAGTGAAATGGTTGGACTATATGACCCAACAAATCTTTAACATCTCAAGTTTTTTAGAACTAGACGAGCAGGAACGGATACAGCTCCTCAAATTTGCTGAAACGGGAGATACCCATTTCCTCAAAAAATCCCTACCGGATTTGTCCCCCAAGCTTATCGAATTCGGAAAGAAATTTTTTCAATTCATTCACGCCAATACCATGACAGTGTTTTATACCGGTCCCAGCGGATGGAAGGTCGTAAAATTTCCAGGCCCCCCTCAATGGGAAGGGAATCTGGATTACCATCTTTGTTAAACCTAAAAACAGCAGTTGGATCATGAAATCCAAGGACCAAGTCGATATTTGTATTATTGGATCGGGTGCAGGCGGGGGCGTCGCGACCTACGCCTTAGCCATGGCGGGATTTTCAGTGGCCGTATTAGAAGCGGGTCCGCGTTTCGACCCGGCTCACTATCCCCTCAACCAAAAAGATTGGGAAACCCGACCTTCGGCTTTTACCGTTCCACCCAAGGACGCAAGCAAACACCTGTATACCCATGGAGATACTCAAAAACTCGACCCATCGTATTCCCATCTTCAATCTTGGACCAATAAATCAGGGCCCTTGAATCCTTCGACGACAAGAATGCCCCCTCACATTAATCGAGTCAAAGGCGTAGGCGGCACCACACTCCATTACCAGGGAGAAGCCCATCGATTCTCACCGCATGGGTTCCAGCCCCAATCACAATATGGGTATGGGGAAGATTGGCCTATCAGCTATAAAGACCTCGAACCCTATTACGAGAAAATAGAACAGTGGCTCGGAGTCGCCGGTGATCCCCAAAATGCCTTTAAGGCCCCCAGAGGCCCATTCCCCATGGCTCCGCATAAGCTGAGTTGCGCGAGCCAACGGGTTAAAAAGGGTTTTGACAAATTAGGCCTTCATCTGCATCCCAATTCGTTGGCCATCCTCTCCCAACCAATGGAAGATCGACCACCTTGTAATTATTGCAACGGCTGTTCCTTGGGATGCATGATGCGATCCAAAAGCAGCATGGATGTTTCGCTCATTCCCAAAGCCGAGGCCACCGGACGGGTCACCCTTATCCCGAATGCCCATGCTCACCGAATTACTTTAAATAAGAAGGGAAACGCGAACGGTGTACTTTATTTTGATCACGAAAAAAGCGAGCACCGCCTAAATGCTCAAGTCGTGGTGGTCGCTGGGGGTGCGCTCGAATCACCACGCCTCTTACTCAATTCCACCTCTAAAGAATTTCCAGAAGGACTCGCGAATCGGCAAGATGTGGTGGGACGATATTGCATGGAAACGATCTTTCAGACTTCCATGGCTCTATTTTCAGAACCCATTCATTCCTATAAGGGGTTGCAAATTGACAGTCGAGCCTGGGACTTTAATGCCCCAAGCCCGGGGCAGACGTTTCAAGGCGGCGTGGTCTTGGGAGCCACTGCCGGAATTTTCTTAGGCCCCTTAGCCTATGCGAGTTTAGTGGCTCCGGGATGGGGAAAACCTCACAAGGATGTCATGCGAACCTCTTTTGGAAATGCCCTAAATATTTTTGCCGTCGGAGAGCATCTGCCACACCCTGACAATCGGATAACCCTCGATCCGGAAGTCCTGGATTTTTATGGAGTGGCTGTGGCCAAAGTGACCACAACCTTGAGAAGGAATGAATGGGAAATGCTGACCTTTATGACTCAACAAACGAAGGCCATAGCCGAGGCGGCTCAAGTCAAAGAAATAATCGGGCAGGAAAATGCTTTTGATCTGAGCTCGATCACCCACATGGGAGGAACCTGTCGAATGGGGCAAGACCCTCGACGCTCAGTGGTCAATAAATTTTGTCAAACCCATGACATTCCCAATGTCTTTGTGATGGATAACAGTTGCTTTGTCACCCAAGGAGGAGGAGATAGCCCCTCGCTCACCATTCAGGCCTTAGCTCTTCGCGCCTCAGACTACATCATTGACCAAGCAAAAAAAGGAATCCTCACCCCCCCATCCAACGTACCTTAACAACTTTGGCATTTATACCATTGTGTCTAAATTCACCCGAATTGAGCCTTTTTTACGACACCGAACACCATCGTACTTAGTTAGGTTAGCAACCATTGTGTAAGAAACAGCATAATTTAGAAGAAAGTTTTATTGGCACGTCAATTGCTATTAATGTTTGCTCGGCCG
>CBDUWS010000324.1:0-2913 GCA_965370985.1 uncultured bacterium | reverse complement strand
GTTTATGTTGTACTGGCTTGGGAGTAAAGGCTGGAGAACATGTGCAAGAAAAAATGTAGACAACGAAAAATCTTGGATGGTTCCAGAGGGTTATTCGCCAGTGTGGGTGTCGGGGTTTAATTGCCAGAGGCTCCAATTCAAGGCTTCTCGTAATGCCTGAATATCAGCATGGGTCGAGGGGTTTGTCCATGCCTGTAAATTGAGGGTTTCTAAGGGGGGTAATGCCCGCTGATCGCCTAATTTCCCCAGGCCTCGTACGGCGAGGGTTTGCATACGAGGATCTTTGGATTGTAATTGTTGGATAAATTGATCATACAGGGCCGGCGCCTTGCTGTGTGCCGCGATTTCACCGAGTGCTTGTAGGGCGGCAAGGTGTTGTTCGGGATTGGCTGGAGAGTCCAAAATCTCAGCCAATGTGGGGATGGCCACTTCACCTTGATCCCCGAGAGCAGCAATGGCCGTCAAAGCAAGAGTCGGATCTTGAGTGGCTTCCTGAATGGTTGAAAGGACGGTGGGGGAGGTCAGTGGGCCAAGTAATTGAAGGATGAGGTGACGACGGTCTAGCTGATCGGTTGCCTGCTGAAACAGGTGGATTAAGCGATCAGATTGCCTCCACTCTGCCGCTAAGTACAGGGGGAATTCATCCTGAGCAAGTTGGGCCTGTAACTCTTGCAAGGCATACATGCCACTATTGGCGACGCCTGCGGCTTTGGCGGCTTGCCTGGGTTCTTCAAACGACGTACGCACTTCCCAGCTCCAAAGGGCAGGTTTGCCCTGGTACCGATAGGAAATATCGCAGGCCGGGCCCTTCCAAAGCCGAGAAGCCGTCGACAACGGATGACCACCTTTCCGGTGTTTGCTGGGTCCTGTCCGAGTCTTTCGTTCTTCGCACTTGACCCGCACAATGATATCGTGGGGCATATTGACCTCGTGAACCGGAGTGAAGCCCGCCTGTGCTAAGCGTTCACTGACGACCTGTTGGAAGATGGTGGAGTTCTGCACCCCTCTTTCGGTGAGGGCAAGAGTCTCAATGAGCACATGTTGAACCTCTTCGAGGGGAACTGCTGGAGTGCTTGTGACAGTCGATGACGCTGCCGATAGGATGACAGGCATTCCAATCCCTATCCACAGCCCCAAGATGAGGGTTGCGAAAGGAAATGATTGTGGGAAAATAGAATTCGCTGGAAAATACATCGAACCGGCTCCTTAGCAAAATAACCAGCTATCATACCCAGGTGGTTTGCAAAAAAAAACCCCATCAAGCAAGAAAGGCGAAGATAAACATTGCTCATGAATATTGTGAGGCAATCCGGGCTTCTCAAGTACTGTCAGGAAATTCTGTTTTCACTGGGAAAGGTCTTTTGGGTTTGGAGCGCTCTTGTTGTGAGCAGCGTAGGGATCTGCGAAGCCGGTATCCTCAACCAGACGAATTTTGAGAATGGGAAGATGGCTCCCTGGGAAATCTTTGTCACGCCTAATGGAACGCTGGGTAAGGCTGGGCTGCCTACGGTGGCTCCGTTTGAAACCGGGAAAGATGGGCAAGAGTCCAAGAGCCTTCAATTCAAAGTGGGGCAAGTACGTTATGATCCTGATAATGAACCAGAACAGGGTGGAGGCTTGGTCATTCAGATCGCGACCGAAACGGGAACGCTTAGCCTTTCGGCGCATGTCGCTGTGACCTATCATTCACCCAAAGATAAGCGCAATTTAGCCGGTGGGCTATTTCAATGGGTAGTGGATGAGCAAGTGATCGCTATCCACGAAATCGGGCCGATCAAGAAGGGCAGAATTCTCCGGCATCATCTCAATGCACACCACACGGTCAACGCTGGGGTCCATACTATACGCCTGCGTATCACCCGCCCCTTTACCAGCCGCCCAGGCCAAGATGCTCCTTTTCAATATGTCGATGATCTGCTCATCCGCCTCTCGCCTAATCAGTAGCCCCTTCCCTATTTTAGCCAATAACGTCCGCCCCTTAGTCTTCGTCCATGGTTAAGTGTTCTTTGCCTGAGGCCGATATACAGGGAAGACGAATCATTTGAATGGGGAGGGTTTTATGGTCGTGTCCGAGCGTAGCTTGAGTGAACATACCGTAGTCGAAACATTTGTGGGGCGCTTTGACCAACATGCCAGGCAAGATTTCAAATGGAGAATCGACCATGCCATTAAACAAGGCTATCGGTTTGTTGTACTCAATATGGTCGCGGTGTCGTTTATCGATAGTGCTGCATTGGGGTGGTTAGTGCTCGCACAACGACGCTTTCAACGGATTGGTGGGAAGTTGGGTATCATCACCCCCATGGGATTTGTGCGAGATATCTTAGAACTGACTGAAATCAATGAATGGATTCCAATCTTTAATAGTGAAGATGAAGCCTGGAAGGCTTTTGAATCGCCGGAAACGGTCTCGTCGGATTCATAATCATGCGAAAATCCGCTCTTCTTGAAACAGTTTCCTGTAGCTCGGCACCCGTGGCACAGAAAGATCGGCGGATTGTGCGACGTATGTCGGTCAAACCGGAGCAAATTTTGCCGGTCGTGATCCGCTGTGGTCAGGGAATCGTATGCAAAGGTCGTGTCCTTAATTTGAGTGCACAGGGGATGCTCGTTGAATTTTCGAAAGACCAAGTGCCTCCAGTACAAGTGGATGCTAAAGTGTCAGTTAAACTTCATTATCTTGGGGACAGCATTTGGCTGCCGGGTCTCGTCCGACATAGAATGGGTAAGAAAATGGGTTTCTATTTTCCTAAACTAACAGACCAACCGAAGCGAAACGAAAAACACCCGCTCACTGTCGTATTTCATTCCCTCTCCCGTGCCGTAGCCTCGTCGAAAATTTAAACCCAATTGAGAGCGCAGGATCGAAAAGAATTTTCAGTTTTTAGGGGTCAGACTCGAAATAAATTTTCG
>CBDUWS010000323.1:0-2917 GCA_965370985.1 uncultured bacterium | reverse complement strand
GGAAAAGGGGTGTGGCAGGCTAGGCGCTGGGATTCATTCTATTTTTAGAGGGGGTTGGTGATGAAGTATAAGAAGCAAGTGCATTACGTGAAGGGAGTATTTGCGTGCCCAAAGTGCCATCAACATTTTGTGCAAGAACGATGGCTAGAGGAATTCCGCATACGGTGTCATAAGTGTGATTATCGAGGAGCGTTGACGCATATCTCGGTGGAAGAGCAGATTGATGAGGAAATTGGGCGGCAGTAACCTTTTATTTGGCATCTTTCAGTGAATCGTTTCTTTAGTCATCAGTCGGTAAGGTTTTTCCTACCTCTCATCTTTCCTGAAGTTTGATGATTGCTCATCCTGCTGTGCGTCTGCTTCTAGGGGTACTATTTTTTTCTGTTGGGTGTTCACAGGTTGCGGCACAGGTCCAACCTCAGCCAGGGACCATTCAGGTCCTGGTGGTCTATCATTCCTTGTCAGGCAATACGGAAATTATGGCACGCAATGTCGTGGCTGGTGCCCAGGCTGTTCCTGGCACCCGTGTGGTGCTGCATAAAGTGGGAGCAGTTACTGCGGATCTGTTATTCGGCAGTGATGCGTTAGTCGTGGGGTCGCCGGTGTATTGGTCGAACATGTCGGGAGAAGTCAAAACGTTTTTTGATCGGTGGCAATTTGAGTTTGGCGTCTTTCCCGAATTCAAAATGCGTAATAAAGTCGGGGCGGCCTTTGCCACCGGAGGACAAATCTCCAGTGGGAAAGAAGTCACCATGTTAACGATTTTGGCCGCGATGTTGGGCAATCAGATGATTATCGTAAGCGATGGTGGGGCTTTTGGGGCGTCGGCCACGACGGAAGGCGACAGCCCCGGTATCAATGAGCAAGAAAAGGCTGATGCCCGGGCATTGGGAAAGCGAGTGGCTGAAGTGGCATGGATGGTGAAACGAGGGCAATTGACTGAGTGAAAATATGCCCCAATACTTTTTGAAACAATTTTCTAGGGATAGATGATTTCTCTTATGAGACTATCGGGCTCTGTTTCTGAATTGGGTGCTGGTTGCATATGAATCCTTGCTTTCTGTTGTCATCCCCGCGATTAGTTGGCGGGGATCTATCGGAGAAGTTCCTTTTCCCAAGAATAACTTGAAGATGGATTCTGGCTAAAAGCCTGCCGGAATGACGAAGAAAAATATGGTATTAGGAATTTGACGATCAAATTTCTTTCTCTTCTTGGAAATATATGACTATGGATCTTTTACCGGGAAGCACGGATAACAAGTGGGTGATGTATTGGGAGCGGGAATACTCCACCGCCTTTGCCCCGGAAAGGTTGAAGCTTGATTTCCATCCGCACCGGCCCATGATGACTGGAATGTCCTTGGAGGAACAACGCAATCTTGCTGCTAGCGGGTACAAGGTAATTCCTGATGACTGTGGTCCCGTACGTTTTGTGGGGCAGTATGGTTGGCTTATCCGCTCTCCGGCTGATTGCCGAATGCGTCGGAAGGGGAGTGGGTTTGAATGGCAATCTCCACCTATTCTTCCAGAGGAACGCCTGTTGGGGTATAAATCGTTTTCCGGAATGTATGTGGATACCATTCTCAATAGCGGCTTCCCCAAATTGTGTTGCGGCATTCGTTTTTATTATCCCAAACAATTGGGCATGATGATGAAGGATTTGCCCAATCATTTTTATCATCTGCCCAAACGCCCTTTTTCCATTTGGGAAGGTATTAAAACGCAGGAGTATAAAACGACGCCCAACCTTTACGCCTTTCTTCCCGACTATGATGCGTTTGTCACCAACTTTCTGCTGCAATTAGAGATCACCTCAGAAGAACCTATCACCATTCTTCGAGGGGACCCCATCGGCATTGTCTTTCCCGTTCTCCTGCCCAAGCATGTCGCACTGGAAGAACTGAAGCGCCCTCCTGATGCCGCCAGAACCTAATTAAAGGAAAACGATTTTATTGATGCCCTGTTAGGTGGCTGGTTGGTGAAACCTTCGTCATATGGCTTCTTCCCTCCCAACATTTTCCCATGTACAACAGGCCAATTAAAAAGGTGTCAGGAACCTTTTTTGTTGGGCAAGAAATTTTTCTAGACCTGATTAAATTTACGGAGTGGAGAATTTAGCCACCTGGATTGGGGGTTGGAAATCATGTTGAAGGAATAGGGGGAGCGATGGATATGTTAATATCGTCACGACTGGTGTCATAGGCTCAGGGTCGTCAGGCAATAAGGAATCGACTTGGGTGTATCAATCTTTCTCTATTGATGGACGGCCTCGTGGCAACGGTGCGACGCGGCGGTCTAATTTTTTGGCTAGGCGATCTTTGAATTTGTCACTCCCTAATACCCAGGCTTTATTAGTCGCTTCGCGAATCGTGTCGAGGGTTTCTCCGCTCAGGTGATGGCGGAAGAGAGCCCGATAGGCTTGTTGCCGTGCCGTTGCCGTTCCGCCCAATCGCTGATAGAGGCTATGTGGAGTCAGAAGTGGATCTGATTTTCCCTCAGCATGATAATGATAACTTGACCATCGATAGTCACGAGGATGTCTCACTATCTCGGCACGCACAGGATTGAGTTCAATGTAGCGACAACAGGTCAACAGATAGGCCTCACTTTCAATCAGTGTGGCCCGGTAGCGCCCTTCCCATAAGGTTCCTGTCCGTTCATAGGTGGTATTGAAATACTGGACATAGCGTCGGCCTAACGACTGAAAGGTCTTCGGCAAACTATCCTCGTGGGTTGGGGTGACCAAGAGATGCACATGGTTGGTCATCAGAACGTAGGCATGAATGGCACATCCATGCCATTGGGCGGCTTCCTTCAGCCAGTCTTTATAAACGTTATAATCGTTGATTTGATTAAAGAGGGTTCCACGATTGTTTCCTCTTTGAATGATGTGGAGGGGGACGCTGGGGACAAAAAA
>CBDUWS010000322.1:0-2925 GCA_965370985.1 uncultured bacterium | reverse complement strand
ATGTCGATGAAATATTCAATATCATTTTTTTAATAATTATGAAGCCTTTTCTTTGACTCGTCACCGAAAACCTCATACGGGGAATGTTGAAAAAGCCTCCAGCGGCGTTCTCGCCTTTTTGCCGTGCTCACGTACTGAGGGCACGCTCCGCGCGTCAAAAAGGCTGCGGCCTTGCTGGACGGACCCCCGCCTTCGCGGGGGCATGCTTTTTTGACCATTCCCGTGGCTGCTGACGTCGATCATGCCTCGGGCATTTACAGGCTATGGGAAATGAAATATTCAACAGACCCATGCGGAATACGAAGAGATTGTACAGGAAATGGTTGCCAGTGTGGCCAAATTGCGAGATTCGGATACGGATGTGTTAGGTACAAATCCTCTATCGTGTCTTGAAAGAACTGCGACAGATTTTTCAGGAGTATCGCGATGTTCGAAAAGTCAGCATTTTCGGCTCGGCCCGGACTCAAACGGATGCTCCATCGTCTCCAATAGCCTCTTTCGCCGGGACAGTTGATTCAGCTTAATGGGGAGTTTTCGGATATCATAGAATATGGCCAATGTGAGAAAATTGAAGCATTGCTCGAGGAAGACGATGAGCCCTTGCTCACTTGCCTCGGCTGGCGGTTCATTATAATTGGAAAGAATTGGGCCGCTTTCGATAATGTATCGATAGATTGAATGCCTGTTCCTTTTCTAATCTCGATTTAGTGTGAGGTCTCTCTTGTTTCAGGCCAAATATTTCACTTCCAATTGCAACATGGTAAGCTCAGGGCGGAAGGTGGGTGATTGATGATTAGGTTTGATGAATTAGCGCAACGGCATGCGCCTGATGTGGTGTTGTATCACGCTGAATGCATGGACGGTTTTGGGGCGGCCTGGGCTTTGTGGAAGCGGTTCCCGGATGCGCAATTTATTCCGGTCAAGCATGGCTTTCCCCAACCCGAGGGGTTAGATGGCCAGCATGTGGTGATGGTTGATTTTAGTTATCACCGCGGTGACATTCTGGCGTTAGCTGACCGCACGGCCAGCCTGCAAATTTTGGATCATCATATTACCGCGCAATCCGCGCTGGCCGACTTACCCTTTGCGTATTTCGATATGGATCGCAGTGGGGCGGTGCTCGCCTGGGAATGGGCTCATACCCGACCCATTCCGTGGTTATTGCAATATGTGCAGGATAAAGATTTGTGGCACTGGCATCTTCCGCATAGTCGGGAAATCAGCGCGGCCTTAGCATCGTATCCGTTCGATTTTGTGACCTGGGAACAGCTCCAGTTTGACACGTTAAAGATCGAAGGCACTGGAATTCTGCGATCGGAAAATAATTTGGTAGATAAACTAGTTCAGGATGCCGTCATGGTTTCTCTCGCAGGGTATACGGTACCTGCGGTTCATTCACCGGTGCTAGCTAGTCAAATTGGGGAACGCCTTGCTGCTCACCATGCCTTCGGGGTGATCTGGCATCAGAAAGATGGGCGGCGATATTTTTCGTTACGTTCAAAAACCGGAGGAATGTCCGTTTCAGAGATTGCTGCGCAATATGGAGGTGGTGGGCATACGCATGCGGCAGGATTTTCTATGGCGATCAGTAATGAATCTACTCCTCTTCTCAATCCGGTTTTAGACTTTCCTGTTCTTTCTTCCTCGGCTCTTCTTTCTTGAATTTTTTGTTCTCACCGCTGGTGTATTGATGATTCCATTACGGGATGATAATCCAACAGAAATCACCCCGGTCGTGACCGTGGCATTTATTGTGATGTGCGTGCTGGTATTTCTGTATGAAATCTCCTTGCCAGCATCAATGAATGAAGCCTTTGTGTATATGTATGGAGCGATACCGGCTGTTGTGTTTGGGCATGTACAGTTGCCGCCGGAACTCATGAGTTTACCTGCCTATGGCACCCTGATCTCCAGTATGTTTTTGCACGGAGGTTGGATGCATCTTATTGGGAATATGCTGTATTTGTGGATCTTTGGAAATAATATTGAGGATGTGATGGGCCATGCAAAGTTCATCATATTCTATGGAGTCTGTGGTGTGGTAGCCGCTCTCAGTCATGCATTCATTGATCCCGAATCTACTATCCCAATGGTTGGAGCTAGTGGTGCGATTTCAGGAGTTTTAGGAGCGTATTTGTTGCTATATCCTCGTGCGCGGGTCCTCGTCTTTATCCCTATTGGATTTTTTAGCCAGATGATCTATGTGCCAGCGGCCGTTGTCCTAGGCTTGTGGTTCATACTGCAAGTGTTCAGTGGGGGGATGAGTGTTGGCCACGAGGGAGGGGGAGTAGCTTTCTTTGCGCACATAGGAGGATTCCTTGCAGGAATGGTTTTGATTGGATTGTTCAAACATCCACATGTCAGGTTTTTTAATCAAAAAGAAGCTCATCGAGGCTCAGGTCGTTGGTAAATGAAATAGGCAAAAAATTTAATTATTCATTGCCAAATGTGTTGACACGTTCCCTCTCCTTGGCTATAGTCACAGTTCGCCCATAGGGGAAGATCTTTGAAAATTGAATAACTGTCAAACAAAAACAGTAAATAAAGTGTATTGAAATGGCGGCCCTTGTAAATGAATTTACTTTTGAGAGTTTGATCCTGGCTCAGAACGAACGCTGGCGGCGCGCCTAACACATGCAAGTCGCACGGAGGCCATTCCTTCGGGGATGTCCTTAGTGGCGCACGGGTGAGTAACACGTGGGAATCTGCCCCGAGCACCGGGACAACCACTGGAAACGGTGGCTAATACCGGATGATGCCCTCGATCGAGAGTGACAGGGCCAAAGTCTCACCTTCGGGTGGGGTGGCCTGGGATGAGCCCGCGTCCGATTAGCTGGATGGTGGGGTAATGGCCCACCATGGCTTTGATCGGTAGCTGGTCTGAGAGGACGATCAGCCACACTGGGACTGAGACACGGCCCAGAC
>CBDUWS010000321.1:0-2932 GCA_965370985.1 uncultured bacterium | reverse complement strand
GTGGGACTATGGTCCAAGAAATTGTCACAATATGGACCGCTTAGACACTTTTGCAACCGATTCTTCCTAAGTCCGACAGGCTCCTAGGCCTGTTTGAGGAAGGGATTTCTGCACAGGGATTGTAGAACCTAGAAACCGCAGTTGGATCACAAAAGTCCACGCAAGCTCTTGGCGCACCTAGCAAAATAAAAAAATGTCTCATCACCCAGAAGGTGGCCACGAATTTTTTGATTTCACCATGCACACCAATACCTCACGCGTCTTTTTTGCGCCCAACTGCCGTTCCTAGGTTGAACAGGTACAAATAGAATGGTTTTACAAAGATCTTCTCTTCGTTTCAAGAATGGTGTGGGCTGCTTGAGAGGCTTCTTTGACGAGGATTCCCATTTTAGGGTGAGAGGGTTCCAGATCGACGGGGAATCCATGATGGCGTAGCCGTTCACTTGCCAATTGACCGATAGATGCCACCATCATATGGGGCAGAACGATTTGCAATTGCTTTATTGCCGTGTTGTCTCCCAATGTTTTGAGCAAATGATCGACTTGGACAGCATTGGTGATGAGCAGGACTGGGATTTCCTCTTTTAAAATCTGCTGTAGAAGCTGTTGGAGTGGCTTCAGATCGTCCGGCAAGGTCCATCGATAGACCGGTACAGGCGTGACCTGAGCGCCCCGCTGCCTTAGGCCTTCCAGCAGTTCCGGGTTGCTGACTCCATATTCCTGCACCGCCACACGCTTTCCCGTGAGTCCTTCGGGGTACGATGCATCCAGAGCATGGAGAATATCTCTCCATGTATTGGGTTCCGGGACCAGGATCTGCGGCTGCAGGCCAAGTGCTTTCACGACTCCAGCTGGCTTTGGGCCTCGGACGACAAGGATCGTGTTCTGTAGGGCGTCCTTGATGGCATCAAGGGGAAATCGGGTCTCCAGAATATCTAATAACGTCCGACACCCCACTCCGGTCAATAACACCACCACATCAACCTCCCCAGAAAGAAGTGTTTCGCCAAATGCCAAGGCTTGAGGGTGATCAGAGAGAGGAAGTTCTTTCATGGAAGGGGCGACCACGGGGATGCCACCGTGCCGCGTGATCAGGCGTTCCATCTCTTGTGCCATTCGGCTTTCAAGTGCACCGACGCGGAGACCTTGAAAGCCTGTTTTCGCTTGGTCGTGGTTCATTGGTCAGGTTAGACAAATAGTCCCTATTTTTCCGATTAGGGGGTAGTTGGAACTGGGAGATCCTGCGCGCATCGAAACCCGGTTGAATTATTCCGATCAGTCGGCAGGCTTTTGATTCGAGTAAACACACGCATTTGAGGTGTCTCGCCTTGCCAGCCTGAGCTGCGGAGGGCTTTGTACTTACCGGTCTCCGGACCTTTGGGATTGTGCGTCGGGCTCTCTTGGTAGTAATCAACCTGGTACCAATCCGAGACCCATTCCCAGACATTGCCGGCCACATCATAGATGCCGTAAGGGCTTTTCCCTTTTTCATAAATACCGACCTGAACCAAGGTGGATTCCCCACGCCAGGAAATTTGATTGAAGTTCGCATGCTCTGTTGTCGGTTCGATATCGCCCCAGGCGAATCGCCAATCGTTGTCCCCTTTGGCTGCTTTTTCCCATTCGGCTTCGGTCGGGAGCCGTTTCCCCGCCCAGCGACAATAGGCCTCGGCATCAAACCAGTCCACATTAATGACCGGAAGATCGGTGACCGACTCCGGCATCATATTCCCTTTCCATAACCCCCTTCTAGGATCCGTGGGATGCTGCGGGACACGGTGATCAGTTTCTGTCACGAATTGCAGGTACCGCCCATTAGTAATTTCATAAATATCCATATAAAAACTGTCCAGGAACACCTCATGGTTAGGACGTTCGTCAACGCCACCATCCCGTGCAGCTTTGGGGACGCCCATCGGAAAAGGCCCTTCGGGAATCAAGGCCATTAGAGCACCGTCTTTTCCGGTGAGAGTTGGTGCCAAACCCTCAGTTTCCCCGGCTATCCCCTTGCCGTTCACAGTTAACATAATTAGTAGAAGCCCAAGTGTGATGAACTGTTTCTTCCGTGCGAATACCAATGGCGACATAGCTTACTCCTCCCTCATGGTCCTGACGCTAATATGTACGATTGCTCTTTGAGAAAATACCATATTCTACCCGCAATCATGAACTTGCCCCCTTCAGAGGTCCTGGGTATGATGCCGAACGTTCGACTAGTGAGACGTTAGGAAGGAAAAAGTGAAAAGAAAGCGTGTGAAGGGGTGGGGGAATAGGTAAGCAAGGGTATTTATCTGATGGAAAACACCAGAAAAACGCGAGGTTTACGACATTTGGCTCTCCGGGTGCGTGATGTCCGGGTCTCTCAAGCCTTTTATGAGCGGCTCTTCGATATGAAACTCGTGTGGCAACCCGACCCCGACAATGTGTATTTGAGTACCGGGGTTGATAATCTCGCCCTACACCAAGTTCCCACTGAAGAGTTTGAGAAATTTGCTCCATCTCCCAATCATCCCCTGGATCATTTAGGGTTTTTGATGGATTCTCCGGAAAGTGTCAACGCGTTGTTTCAGGAAGTAACGGCTCAAGGGGTGAAGATTGTTCAACCTCCAAAGCAGCATCGGGACGGCAGCTTCTCTTTTTACTTAGCTGACCCTGATCACAATACCATTCAGGTGTTATTTGAACCGTCGGTCCAACTTTAATGGGAATGTTGAAAAAAGCCGCCAGCGGCGTTCCCTGCCTTCGCCGAGCCTCCTTCGCCGAAGTGGCTACGAAGGCTGGAAGCGCTTCGCGCAGGCAGGTCGCCGTTTTGTCGTGCTCACGTACTGAGAGTACGCTCCGCGCGTCAAGCAACGGTGAGCCCCTACGGGAGCTAGCAAGCGCTTCGCGGCCTTGCTGGACGGACCCCCGCCTTCGCGGGGGCATGCTTTTT
>CBDUWS010000320.1:0-2935 GCA_965370985.1 uncultured bacterium | reverse complement strand
AGAACCTAAGCGGTAACCCCGCGGCAAGCCATGGGGAATAGCAAGTTTAAGATTTAGGAATCCCCTTCTCGTGTTGTGGGTTCACTTTGAGGTTTTAAATACCGACAAATCACCTCTGCCGTCAGTTTGTCTCCTACCTGTAGACAATGTATCCGTAGACTCAGGCCACGGTCACTATTTCGGACAAATAGACATCCTGAATCGCATTCAATAAAGTGACGCCGTCTTTCATTGGTTTTTGGAAAGATTTCCGGCCACTGATGACCCCCATTCCCCCGGCGCGCTTGTTAATGATTGCGGTACGAACCGCCTGATGCAAATCATCCTTGCCCGATGGCCCCCCTGAATTAATCATACCTACCCGACCCATGAAGCAATTGGCAACCTGATAGCGAACAAGATCGATGGGGTGATCACTGGTCAATTCGCGATAGACTCTGTCATCGGTACGACCGAAATTAATGGCGGGATACCCGCCGTTTTTTTGGGCCTGCTTTTGCTTAATGATGTCTGCCTCAATGGTAGCGCCCAGGTAATTCCCCTGGCCAGTAAGATCCGCCGCATTGTGGTAGTCCTCACCATCTTTTTTGAAAGCACTGTTACGCAAGTAGGCCCAAAGCACGGTAACGAGACCCAGTTCATGGGCATGGGCAAAGGCTTCGCTGATTTCTTGTATTTGACGACGCGATTCCTGAGAACCGAAGTAGACAGTGGCGCCTAAGGCCACAGCACCCAGGTCAAAGGCCTGCTTCACGCTAGCGAACAGGGTTTGGTCGTGGATGGCCGGGTATGTCAGCAGTTCGTTATGGTTGATCTTCACCAGAAAGGGAATCTTGTGAGCGTATTTGCGGCCCACCGAACCCAGAATGCCTAAAGTCGAGGCCACGGCATTGCAACCCCCTTCCATTGCGAGCCTAATAATATTTTCAGGGTCGAAGTAGATTGGATTAGGGGCGAATGAGGCCCCTGCGGAATGTTCCACACCTTGGTCCACGGGCAAAAGGGAAAGATAGCCTGTTCCGGCCAGGCGGCCATGATTGAAAAGAGTTTGCATGCTGCGCAGAACGCGCGGCCTGCGGTCACTAAGAGCCACCGCTCGATCCACGAAGTCCGGGCCTGGTAAGACCAGACAGTCCTTGGTAATAGTTTTACATTCGTGGTGGAGAAGAGTCTCCGCCTCGTCACCCAGTAGGGTTTCGAAATTGGTCATGGCGTGGTCTCCTAATTCTTTGGGAGGAAAATGGGTTATGCCTGATGATCCAGCAAGAACCACAATGCAGCTGGGAAATCGTGAATCAACTTTCTTCTGTAACAGGACAGGTACTCTGTCTGGTCGTTTTATTGTCAGTGCGCCTTGGCTGGCAGCTCCCGACAGGGTGATGTAAAGCAATGATGAAGCCAAACGGCCGATTCCTTTCAGCAAATCACAAATTCCCCTGTCCCTATTGGGAGGCAAGAATACCCCCCAGAAGTTTTTTGAGGAACCCTGGGGAACATTGCCCCATATGTCTTCCGGTGGCAGACCCAGAATTCCTCACTTCGTAATCTTTCACTTGGGATAAATATTTTTTAAAATGGCCTAAGGGTTCGATAATCGCTATATAAAGGAAATCATTCATTTGGCCTCAATTTTGCTCTAGCCCTCTATAAGGAACCACTTGGTGCAATGATTGTTGGTGAAAAACATTTGCAAGCTATGGTTTACCAATTAAGAAAAAAAGATTGCTTGAGATCAACCTTTCAATTTGGAGAAAGCAAACATCGTCGTTATCGACGAAGTTGAAGGTGTTTTTATTGTTATCACATGATATCTACTGAGAGAAAATGAATATGAGTGTTATTAGACACGGTCTTTCAATTGGCATAGAAAGAGTTAACAATGAATTTTTCCTTTCTCTAAAAGCTGTGGGAAAGCTAACACATGAAGATTACAAAAAAATTACTCCTATGATTGATTCGGCACTGGAAGGTGTTAAAGATCCAAAAGTCAAAGCCTTTATTGATGGGTCAGAATTGGAAGGTTGGGAAGTAAGAGCAGCATGGGATGATTTTAAGCTCGGCCTCAAACATGGCAGTGAGTTTGATAAAATTGCGATTTTTGGCAATAAAAAATGGCAAGAGTACATATCAAAAATTGCATCGTGGTTTATGTCAGGTGAAGTGAAGTACTTTGAAGACGCCAGTGACGCGTTCTCGTGGCTTCAAGAATGATAGAACACCACCTCCGGGCTGGTATCGTCGATAATGTCTGCTAGCAGCTGTAGTACGCAACCACCAATTGCTGCCTGAGCAAGTGGCGCATTTGTGAGCGAACAATGACAGATGATTTGAAGAGGAGGAGACAATGAGTGGCAAAGAAGGGGACGTGGCCAAGCGTGGCCGACAAGATCGTTTGATTAAAGAACGGGTGCATGATCCCTACATGACACGTAGCAAACCGGTTGAGCCTACGGTGTGTCAAGAATGCAGGGTCGTATTCAGCGGCGGCAGATGGCAATGGTTAACTGATATTCCCGATAGCGCCCATCAGGAACTATGTCCGGCGTGCCACCGTATTCATGACAAGGTCCCGGCGGGTTTCTTGACCTTGAGCGGTGAGTTCTTCGATAAGCATCGCGATGAAATCATGCATCTCGTGCACAACAAGGTAGAAGAACAGAAGACGCAACACCCCATGAATCGCCTCATGGATGTCGAAGGCCAGGAGGCCGGTGGCGTCCTAATAACCTTTACCGATGTACACCTTCCGCGCGGGGTAGGTGCGGCAATCGAACGCGCCTACGAAGGCGACCTGGACATCCACTATACCGAAGAAGCCGGAATCGTGCGCGTATACTGGCAGCGCTGAAGCACAGCCCTCAACCCTGCCAGGATGAAGCTTCGCTCATTGGTCTTATGGAGTATCGTCGCGAAACAGAATAATGGGAACACCGGG
>CBDUWS010000319.1:0-2949 GCA_965370985.1 uncultured bacterium | reverse complement strand
TCTCCGGACTCTGTGTCCTGTTGGTGCAATATGCGTTTGTCTATCGATGGCTTGGAGCGCCCCTGGCTTGGCTTTCGTCTATCATGCTGTTGCTCAACATGGAATTCTTGGCCATCAATCGCATGGTACTGACCGACCCGGAGTTGGTCGTTTTTACGACTTTGGCGGGCTATAGTTTCTGGCAGGCGTTAAACGGCTCCACGAAAACCAATTCATGGTGGTTCATCTGTTTTTACCTGGCCATGGGATTTGGGATGCTGGTCAAGGGGCCAGTCGGCATTATTATTCCGTTGGTTGGAGTCATTCCCTATCTCACACTCACTCGACAATGGAAAAATTTTTGGCAAAAGGGATTCCCACTGCTTGGTACGGTCCTGGTCCTCTTGGTCGCCGCTCCTTGGTATGTGGCCATGTTCAACATTCATGGCGAGGCCTACTGGGCTGCGGCACAAGCCAACACGACCGGTCGGTTTATGAGTCCGATGGAAGGGCATGGCGGGACCCTATTTTTTTACGTGCCCATCTTGCTGTTGGGATTTTTCCCTTGGAGTGCGTTCCTGCCCTCCGTGCTCTATCAATCTCTGAAACAGTGGAAAGCCTATTGGAACGGACAGAGCTTTGTTACACGAGAATCCAATCTAGAATTTTTCCTCAGTATGTGGGTTGTGGGTTTGTTGATCTTCTTTACCCTCTCGGCTACGCGATTGCCACATTATATATATCCGCTGTTTCCGGCATCGGCCATCTTGGTGGCCCTATGGTGGAAACGATTTCAAGACCAATCATCATTCTCTGATTGGCGAATCCCTCGCCGTCTCCTTCTTGGGATTGGGTATGTGTTGGGGATTGCCATCATTATAGCCCCGGCCATCTTTCAGCAATTCATGAAGCAAATTACCAAGGAGTTCCCGGCTGCCGTGCACGTGGATTTTGGTTGGCTCCCAACTATGATGGGATTAGTCATCATACTCGGAACAATGGGCATCCGACATTGTCTGGATTCTGAGACAAAGCAATCATGGGCAATGGGAATAGCAGGTGTCATGATCATGATGTTTGGTGTGTTGGCGGTGAAAGGGGCTCTTCCGGTGTATCACATGTATTTCATCGAACCACCACAGCAATTAGCGGCAATTGCCGGGTACAATTTGAAAAAGGACGATCGGCTGTTGCAAGTGGGAAGAAAGCGCCCATCTCTCAGTTTCTATGCCAAGCGCAAAGTGCATTTTCTGGGACCACACGATGAGAAAGAATGGGAAGCCCACCTTGCGGCTCCAGGCAAAAAAATGATTATTCTCCAAACGCCTCTCCGTCGAGATATTCCCGAAGTTGTGTCCGATTGGACGGTCATTTTGGATCATGGCGGCTTTTCGCTCCTCTCCAGTGAACCGCTGTTGTAAATGACAGAATCTTCTGTTGGAAATGACGAGGTTTTCTCACTCTCCTGGTTTTTTGGGGAGAGTGAGTCGAGCCAAATCACATTGAATGAGAATGTGGAATTTTGAAGCAAAATGGCGAAGAAGGCTTAGGCATTGCCCGAAGCCATTTTCGCTTTCAACATCTCGGCAAGAAATAATTTGTTGTCTGGAGTGAGGTTTTTGATCGAATCTTCAAACTTTTTAGTCCGCTCCAGATTTTCCTTATAAAATGTAATGTCGGATAATGTGCGCGTCGCATCTCGGGCCACACCCTGTAAGTCACCCATCAGGCTTGGCGTTAATTTCTTGGTGGAAAGGGATTTGACCACCTCAACCAAGCGTTGGGCTTCCTGAATCCATTCCTCATAGTTATTTTCCATTTTGATATAAGAGTGGGCATCTCCAATAACCCACAGACGAATCAATTCGATTTCTTGAGACGTAATGTCTTCATTGTTTTGAAGCTTGCTCAATAATGAGGCCATCTCATCTTTGGTGCATTCTTGAATACCTTCTCGTAGGTCGTTATAGAGATTCGTAAAGGTCTGGTTCAGTTGTTGAAGGGCGGTGATGGTCGTATTTTGGTTGATGGTGGGGCATTGGGTCACCGCCTGCTGAACACCCTGTTTGACTTTTTCTTGATACATGGAGTTTCTCCTGTTTGGGTAGATACCCCGGTCGTGCCAAATGGGGAATCCAGATTATTATTCAATTAGACCAACAGATGGACCCGCGTCATGCCATATCTATCAAAAGCCACCCGTAATCCTTCATGATTTTTCGGCTGGTATGGGAAAAACTGAAGAGGGGTAGGGGGAAAATACCTACTATTTCCTTACGGTATTAAGAAGTGAGCCGAGATCGCCAATAACCAGGTTTGCGGTGTGCATGTGCGACAGCTGCTAGGATAATTTTCTCTCCACGAATAAAGTAAGGAAGGTAGTAGGGAAAAATGGGGCAGTTGACTCGACGATAACCGCCATCTCGCTCATGCCATAGAAACGGCTCTTCCGCGATTCGATCAACCACAAAGGCAATTTCGTTTCGAAACCGTTTGCCCAGGCCAGGTTCTTTGCCTTCGTACCAAAGGGCGGCTTCAATCAATTCCTGGCGAGCCTCGTCCAGGAATTCAACAATCATCGGCCTAGTTGGTTGTCAAGTTCTGAGAAAACTTCGCTGGCAGGGCTTGATTGAGTTTGGCCTTGGTCATACCGCATGATCCGTTCGCGAATAGCAATGTCCCAAGCTTCATCGATATCTGGCGAAGCATCAGGTTCGCTTAACACGAGAAGACGATGGGCCAAACTCAGGCGTTGGTTAAGAGGAAGGTGTTCGGCTTCTTGAAGGATTTCTTCAATTGTTTTCATAGGGAAATGGTACAAGATTTTGGCAAGGCTGTCATCTATGGTCGAAAAGGTCTCAAGATGTTTTCTTAGACTTCTTGACATATTTAGTTGATTAACGAAGAATTGCGGATCTAGTGATTGGTATGCGCCTCTTTCACTGGAATTAGTTAGATTTACGATAGGTG
>CBDUWS010000318.1:0-2955 GCA_965370985.1 uncultured bacterium | reverse complement strand
GATCATTCCTCGGGCATTTACAGGCTATGGGAAGTGAAATATTCAACAGGCCCACTATAGGAGCGGAAGGCTCAGGGGATAATACTCACCAGCAGCATGGCAGAAGTTTGAGCACCTTGGGCTTCAGCAGACAATGAATTGATCTGCTGGTTATGAGCGATTTTGAGGCTTAGGGTTTGCTGGCGATGGGCCAGATTAAAAAAATCTCCCAAATCTTTTTGCACCAAGAAAGTCAAATCGTAGGATTGAGGATTGTCTGCAGTATTGGAAGTTTGGTTGAGAATGTATTGTCCTAACATTGATACCTGCAGTGAGTCATCATGGGCACGGTACGAATATCCTAATTTAGCCGAGAGGGTATCCGTCTTCATAAAGTCGAAACGATCCACATCTCGTTTAAATTCGAACTCCGGCTTTAGAGTAAGGGTGGGTGTAGCAAAAAACTTTGTACCAAGATTAGCAAAGAACCGGTCTTTTGCTAGGGTGCCCTCCGCATTTTCTCGCCGAGTGAACCCCCATCGGGGAGTAAAATCTACGGGGTCAAAAAGATGGAAGGTTCCGTTCATGGTTGATCCGAATTCATGCTCCTTCCGGCTCTCTCCAAAATTATGTTCAGAGGTCTTGTAGTGGGAGGACCAGGCCCCACTTCCAAGAGTATACTGGACTGACAATTTCGCTAGCGCCAAGTCGGTATGGATTGCATCGGTCAGGCTTCCCTCTGGACGGGTAAAAATATCTTTCTGTTCCCGGCTATACGTGAGGGCGAGGCTAGGCCAATCTGGCAGCCTCCAATTCAGCGAAAATTTTTGTTGTGTCGCAATGGTTTGGGAACGGGTCGGGTCTTCTTCCACATTATTGGCAAAGCGACTAAACTCCATTGTAGGTGTGACATGAGGAAGTTTCCATTCCCACACGAATTTTCCGCCTACTTGATCGGTGGCGGTTAAGGACGGGATCTTCCCCACCTCTTGCCCGGAATATCCATATTCCGCTCGATATTTCATATTGGCCAGGTCTCCCCTTAGAATGAACAACGCTCCCATTCGATTCGTGAGTGGTGAAGTTGAGTTGGAGCCCAAAAAGGGGTCTCGATACGCCATTTTGACGCCAGCGGTAAGAGCTTCATTGAACAAGGGGGTATCATATGTGGCTTGCAAAAGGCGACTGCCCCCTTGGTTATTAACCAGGGATGGCATATCTCGAACGTGTTGAAGATTAAAGGATTCGCGCTTCATGACAAAGTTGAAGCGGGATAGAGAGGAATCCTTCGGTGGTTTAACACATTGAGCGGTTCGGGTAGGAGAGGGGAAAGAATTCCCTAACGGAGAATGGATTGAACGGTGACACAGGCCAGAATATGACACCGTCCGCAGGCCCAGCCGCTCGGCAAACGGAAGCGAATCTTGCGAAAATGCAGAGCCCGCAAAACCTGGGAGAAAAAAGACTCCTATACACAACCAAAGAACGGTCCGCGCCATAACCTGTCCTTCCCTTTTTCTAATATATCATATTGATACCCTCTCGTTCTTCTCGTTAAGCAATCTGGATGCCGTAGGGTAAAAAGAAAAGAAATTGGTCTACTAATTTTTTATCGTGTGTGGGGCAATTCAAAACAAGTTGTTCTTATTAAGAAATGTCACGATTTCGAAAACGCAGGATAGGGTATAATTTGCCTATGTTATTATGGCAATAAAAGACCTGAGGGATTAGGGACACAGATCCCTGTGTAATTACAACCACATGACATTTTTCTATCTTGATAAAGATCTGGGACTCCGAAAATGAAAAAGGCCGGGATTTCTCCCAGCCTTTGCCGTAACGATCGTCTAATGCAGGATTCCTTAAGCCCTGCCGATGGAATGCATACGGGCATGAAACCAGATCCAGGGGGATGGGGCTATCCCTCAGAAGGGAGACGATTACATTTGAACAATATAAAAGCCCCACACCGGCCGATGTGCGGCTCGATGTCAAACGAATGTATCTGTTCTGATGGGTTTAGGCCTTCACACTCTTTTGATCGTGTCGCGGGGAAAAGGGCTAGAGGTGTTTGTGAATAGATTGTGGAATGTGAAACTTCCTTTTAGTAAATACAATACCAAGGAGATTACCTTCTCGCTTAAGAATCTCCCTTTTCACGTTCTGCGCAACAGCAGACCGAGTCTTTTCGGCCGCAATGACTAGGATCACACCATTGACAAATTCACAAATGGCCAGGCCGTCGGCCGAGGCATTAACCGGCGAAGAATCAATGAGAATGAGTGAAAACTGGTTCCGTGCTGCTTTCCACATGTCAGTAGAATGAAAAAAACTACGGTCGGTAAGAGACCGAAAAAAATTAGAAGACAGACTAGCCAGAAAAAGGTTTGACTGTTCAATCTGAGTAATGCCCCCATCAAGGAGTCTCCCTTCCTTTAGGACATAATCTAAAGGAGGTTTCGCTTCAATGGCAAAGGCTTGGGCCTGAGATGGCTGATTGCTGTCGGCCTCGATGAGAAGTACAGGCTTACGGCTGTGCTGGGCTGTCGTCAAAGCAAATTCCCGAATAAGCGTAGAAGTTCCTTCTCCTGCCCGAGAACCAATAAACTGTATCACCCTTTGGTCAGGGTTTGGCAGAAGTGTCGCAATCGTCTGGGCTAATGCCCGCAGTTCAGATTCTTCATGAAACCTCGGCGTAGATACAGGGCTGTTATCTTTTAGGGGAGGCGGGAGAGAAGAAGTCTGTTCATCGTTCGGCTCGTTGGGTACTGCCTGTTTCCCATGAGCTGATTGCAAAGCATCGTAGATATTACTCATTGCGATCTCTTACTTTTTTCGATACTCCAGTCGCAGAATATTTTGACCTGAAAGCAGTAAATTTAGGTTAACAAAGTGTGAATTATGTGGCTTGCCCCAATCCATTGACACAACCCTGTGTGACCCATCAGTCTCCATCCACTCACTGGTACAGTTTTA
>CBDUWS010000317.1:0-2980 GCA_965370985.1 uncultured bacterium | reverse complement strand
AACCAGGCGTTCTAAACAAGGAGAAAAATATGGCTCAGAGCAGCTCAGGAGCGGGCACATCATCTTCAAAGGCTCCCACGGATTCACCGGAAACAGAAATTCTGCATGTGGTTATTAAACGAGATGGTAAACAAGTGCACGCCAATTGGGGACTGCACCCAAACCTGAAAGAAGAACTGAAGCCCGAGGAATTGAAAGAACTCACCGAAATTATGGGG
Source organism: uncultured bacterium (assembly GCA_965370985.1). Lineage (GTDB taxonomy): Bacteria > Nitrospirota > Nitrospiria > Nitrospirales > UBA8639 > Nitrospira_E. The sequence continues at coordinate 2,762 of CBDUWS010000317.1, read as the reverse complement.
AAGGTCACCAACATTGTCGGTAAACGATTTGCTCAAGTTCTCACGCAAGCCGAAGAGGACGTGTCAGGAACAGCTTAAGCAACATCTCTTCCAGCTCATCATCTTTTCATCTCAACCTGACGTCTCCTGCCCTTTGCCTCCACTCATTAACCTAAATTCGGCAGTTGGTTGGTGTGCAACCCTAAGACTGCATCATTCCGATAGCGAAGAAGACGTGTCACCGACACGTCTCTACACAAGTTTTTCCAGGTATCCGTTGCCACGAAACCACGTCACGGCATCCTGAATAGCCCCTTCAATAGAACGTCTCGGATAATCCAATTCCCTCTGTGCCTTGGAACAATCGTAATGCTGCATATGCGCCATCACTTCCACAACAAACCCCGGAAGAAGCGGTGGTCTCCCAAGGATGGAACTGAATAACCATTCTCCGGCTTTGGTTCCCCAACGCGCGAGCGAAAAGGGAACAGGAAATAGTGGAGGTCGTACTCCGACCACTTCTGAGATCAGTTCATTGAGCTCTTTTTGCGTCGTGTTCCAATTGCCCACAAGATAACGCTCACCGACTCGTCCACGCTCTGCTGCCCGGATCATGGCTACCGCCACATCTCGAACATCGATCACATTCACGCGTCCGGGTATATAAACAGGCATCTGGCCCTTAGCAATCATGAGGATGTGCGTTCCACTCGTTGGCCGTTGGTCGTAGGGCCCGAAAAATTCTGTCGGAATGACCACAACCGCCGGAATCCCCTGGCCTGCCGCTTGAAGGATTTTATCTTCCATGGTGGCCTTAGCCATGAGGTATGGATTGCGGGTAAACCGCGTGGCAAAGGCACAGGTTTCATTCGCAGGATGTCCGGGCTTCTTTGGAAATCCCACCGTTGTCAGCGTACTGGCATAGACCAAGCGATCAACACTCGCTGCACGAACGGCTTCTAACAGGTAGGTGGTTTCTTTGAGAGCTTGCCCTTGGGCGACATCAACCGGAACGGTTCGAGCAGGATAATAGCCTGCCGCATGATACACCACTTGCACCCCGTCACAGGCACGACGCAAGGAAGCCCCGTCGTTGAGATCCCCCACCACCCGTTGGACATCTAGCCCCTCAAGAGTGGAGGTATTACTGGTTGATCGGTGAAGGACACGCACCTGATGCCCATGTTCCAGAAGCGCTCGAACCAGGTTCGCACCAAGTTGCCCCGTCCCACCAATGACAAGAGATTTCATAAGGCACCCAGTGCTAATACTTAAGAGCCTTTTGTTCCAAACGGCTTCTGATAATCCACCAGCGCTGAAATGAGTTCACTTTCATATCCGGAAACCGACTTGGGCTTGATACCTTCGTAGCGATCACACCCCGTTGTTGGTATTGCAAATCAAGTTGCGCGAATAGGAGCGGAGAGGGGGCTCCAAAAAAAACGAGTGCAGATGATGAGCAGTCTAACGCGGACAGGATAATGAATCTAGAGGAAACTCGTGAATCAAGAAGGGGGTGGAGTTAGCTGGGAGAAAAGGGAACATGTCAAAAACCACGGATTACCAAGCGGTTTTGACGGGGTATTGGCGAATGGTCTCGTCTTTGGTGAGAAGGATGAGTTTTTCTGAAATGGCTTGGCAAATTAATAAACGATCAAACGGATCTCGATGAATCCACGGAAGCGTGAGGTGTGGCCCACAATGCTGTTCCTGGATAGGAAGATCCAGAATTCTATTCACCTTTTTTTCTTTTTCTAAAAAGGCTTGCCACCCTTTTTGGAGCTTGAGTTTCCCCAACGAAAGTTTCACAGTGAGCTCCCAATAACTCGCCGCGCTCCAAAATAATTCGTTTTCTCCATTCGTCAAAATTTGCCTCGCCTTTTTACTTAAGGCATCGGCGTCCTCTAAAAACCAGAGCATCACATGCGTATCGAACAGATATTTCATGACAACGCATCAGGGAAATCTTCGAGCGAATCGTCAAAATCGCTAGAGATATATTTCACAATGCCTTTGGCTCCACCCAACATACGTGTTTTTTGGGCTCCTGGAATAGGGACAATTTTTACGACTGGTTCCTTTCCCCTGGCCACAATGATTTCCTCACCAGCTAGGGCTCGTTGAATCAGTTTCGAAAAATGCGTCTTGGCTTGATGAATGGTAACAATTGCCATATGCATTAATCCTAAATGGACTAACTAAATTAGTCAAGCATAGTTTTTATCTTTGTAAGCCCTGACCCGAATACATGACAGGCTATGCCGGCCCTACCTGGACATTGACTACCCTTTCGTCATACCTGCGGATTCAGGCAGGTATCTTTCCGAGAAATCATAAGAAAGTTTCCGGTCAAGGGCTTGCCGGAATGACGGTCATAATCTTTTTCTCGTCATGCCTGCTGGCAGTTGGCAGGCATCTTAATTCGAATGGCGGGGAAATACCATAAACGATTCCGGCCAACAACTTGCCGGAATGACGGCGATTGATAAGGGGAACTTTGGCGAGGAATGATTGCCCGACCGTATCAACTATTGGTGTTGTACTTGAGCCAGCTGTTCGTTTGCCCAGCCACCACCGACAGCTTTGAAGAGCGCCACCATATCGGTGAGGCGGGCTCGTTCTGTTTGGACTAACGTCAGTTCCGCTCGCAGGACCGTTCGTTCCGCATCTAGGACATCTAAATACGTCACCAGTCCTTTACGATACCGAATGTCGGCAAGCTCTCTGACCTCTTGCGCCGCCTGCACTTCTTGATGTTGACTGGCTAACTGCTCACCCCGCGT
>CBDUWS010000316.1:0-2981 GCA_965370985.1 uncultured bacterium | reverse complement strand
CTGTTGCAAGACGCTACATTGTTGATGATATAGGCTGTTCCCCTTACGATGAACACTTACATCCCCAACGGAAAGCTCCTGAAGAACATGGGGCCCGCGTTTGTGGGAAGTCTCACAATTTTGACAATATTTCTGATGCTCATCGGCAACACCACAGCCCAAGATTTGATAAATAATCCCTTTGCAGGAAAAGTTCTCTATCAAACCCATTGCCTCCGATGTCATGGCTCCCTCGGTGATGGCAAAGGACCTGACGCGGCGACACTCATGGTGCCTCCAAGAGATTTTCATACCCCTGAATCCACAGCCAGAAATGAATATGAATTGCGCTCGATCATTATTTGGGGATTGGTGTTTAGCTCCATGCATAATTGGGGACACCGTCTGACTCCCCAGGAAATTCGCAACCTGATCAGTTATATTCGCGAACTCGCTCCCTATCAACCACGCATTTAACCAGAAACATCATCGAAGAATATTGGCAACTGAATCAGGACACTGGCTATTCACACGTTGACGGTTCCCAGACGCTAAACCCACTAACCATGGACGAATTACGAATCCCTCTTTCCTTGTTGTCGCCAAGCATCGACGTCGATGCCTTAGGATTTGCTGATACCACAGAACTTCCGCCTTTGGAAGAACCACTGGGACAGGCCCGGGCTCTTGAAGCATTGGATTTTGGACTCAACATAAAAAGCCACGGATTTAATATCTATGCGTCGGGGCCTATTGGTACGGGCAAATGGGCCATCATCCACAAACGAGTGCAACAGGTGGCGTTATCTATGCCCGCTCCACGTGACTGGTGTTATGTCCATAATTTCCTAGCGCCGTCCTCACCCCTCTGCCTTTCATTCGCTTCTGGCAAAGGGCGAGAGTTTAAACAAGCCATGAACCATGTCATCCAAAGTCTTCGGCGAGACCTGCCACTTGCCTTTGAAAGCCATAACTATCTGGATGCCAGAGCCAAAATTAACGAAGATCGTGACGCGAAAAAAGAAACCCTTTTCAAAGTCGTTAGTAAAGAAGCCCATAAGCGCGGCTTCGGATTCAAAGAAGATCCGGTGGGCTTTAGTATGGTCCCGATGCGTAACGGAAAGCCGTTGCGACAAAAAGACCGCGAGGCCTTGACCGACAGCCAAAAAGAGACCATGTCCGAAAAGGGAAAGGTTCTCGAAGGAAAAATCCGGGAATTTCAGGCTCAAGTCCATGCCTTGGACCATGAAGCAGAACATGCGCTCCTGGAGATGGATCGCCAAGTGGTCCGGGCAGCCATGAAGAATCGCTTTGCTGTTCTTCGTGACCACCATCAACATCTTCCAGAAGTCTTGGAATATCTCCAAAAAGTGGAAGAAGACATTGTCAGCAACTACAAAGAATTTTTGCCGCACGAAAACCCGCAATTAGCCATTCTGGGATTGGGCGCCCGAGATCACAAACCTAACCTGACCCGTTATGAAGTTAACCTGCTCATCGAACATACTAAAAAAACCGGAGCGCCGATTATTGATGAGCCTCATCCAACGTATGCCAATTTGATTGGGAAAATCGAACGAAAGTCTCACATGGGAGTGGTCTATACGGACTTTACGGAAATTAAAGTCGGCTCATGCCTGCGCGCCAACGGAGGGTTCTTACTCGTGAATGTGCTCGACCTGCTTCGTCAACCCTTCGCCTGGGACGCACTGAAGCGGGTCATCAAAACACGCTCGGTCAATATTGAAGATCCCGGTGAGTACTTTGGATTTTCAACGACCGGGCTCAAGCCGCAACCGATTCCCGTTGACATCAAGATCATTTTATTCGGCCCCCCATACATTTTTTCCCTCCTTCAAGTGTATGAACAAGACTTCCCTAAACTCTTTAAGGTGAAAGCCGATTTTGACATCGATATCCCTCGTGAAAATTCCCAAGAGCAACTGTATGCACGCTTCATTGCACAGCTCTGTCGTGAGGAGAAACTTCCACCATTCGGGGTCGATGCCGTCGGGGAAATCATCCGGTACAGCCTTCGCCTCGCCGAGCGTCGGGATCGCTTGTCATTGCGCATGAGTTGGATCAGCGATGTGATTCGTGAGTCGGCCTATTGGGCCAAGCACGACGGCCGGTCGTTGGTCTCAAAATTTCACGTGGAAACGGCTATAGACAAAAAACGCCAGCGCACCAATCTATTGGAAGAAAAAATCCAAGATGAGATCCAGGAAGGGACTCTCATGGTGGACCTGGAAGGTGAGACAGTCGGACAAGTCAACGGCCTGTCCATTCATCAATTGGGAGACTATACCTTTGGACGGCCCTGTCGCATTACAGCCCGGACGTTCGTGGGCAATGAAGGGGTGATTGATATCCAACGCGAAGCGGATTTAGCGGGCGAGATTCACAGCAAAGGAGTCATGACCTTAGCAGGATTTCTTGGCGGAAAATTTGCCGAATTCCAACCCTTTGCCCTCAGTGCGACCCTCACCTTCGAGCAAACCTATTCGGAGATAGAAGGAGACAGCGCCGCCGTGGCGGAACTCGTGGCGATTGTGTCGAGTCTCGCAAATATTCCCGTGCACCAATCACTGGCGGTGACAGGATCTATTAATCAGTTGGGGGAAATTCAACCCATTGGCGGCGTCAACGAGAAGATCGAAGGGTTTTTTGAATCTTGTCAAAAGCGAGGATTTTCCGGTAAACAGGGTGTAATTATTCCGGCAAAAAACATTCGGCACCTGGCCCTGAATCGTGAAGTGGTCGAAGCGGCGGAGTCTGGGAATTTCTCAATTTTTGGAGTGAACGAAATTGAAGAAGCCCTCGAATTATTAACTGGAATTCCGGCTGGAGAAATGACCCCGGATGGACAGTATCCCCCGGAATCGATTTTTGGTCGCGTAGCTAAACGCTTAACCGAAATGGCCAAGATTACTGAAGACTGGGATAAACGCCGAGCTTCCAAATCCTCTGAAAAGTCTAAACATTGAAATGGGCAAAAAATA
>CBDUWS010000315.1:0-2983 GCA_965370985.1 uncultured bacterium | reverse complement strand
TAATTCCACATCCGGAGGAGATGGGCATACCCGGATCGCGCACAATAGTTAATGATACGTTCATACGCAGTACGAGCCACATCGTCCAGAACACTTCCAGATGATTCCGGAACTTCTAGGCAGCCAAAGACAACCTCATCCGTAAAGGCCAGACGAATGTCCTGAACCTGATCACACCAAACAGGCGCCGAACTCCTCCAGACTTCTAATAGGGGCGCTTCGGACAACTGCGGCAGATTGACATCAATAGAGAGACCTTTTCCAATTGCTGATACAGAATTCCCACCCCCATGGCCAATGACTGCTAAGATATGAAGTTCGTCCGACTCAAATTCCTGCGAAAAATCTGATGCTTGGACATACCTGATCCTTAACACATCAGGTGTTGGCGTTGAGGAAAGCGCAGAAGACCCATTCCACTCGGAAGAAGCCCCAAGTGCTGAACCTACATCACTTTTTTTGTGAGAGAACAGGCTATCCATGACTCTACACCTTATACCGATTTTTTGGGATTTCCTATTGCCCTGGAGGCATTGAGGCCAAAGGCTCCCCTTCCACCGCATCTTTTCTTCTTCGATATTGAACGAGGTTGGCTTTAAGGTCCAGCATCGCAAAGAGAAAATAGAAAAACTTAAAGAGGAAAATAGGACGTTTTGTTGGTGTCTTGCCAAACACATCCCCCGCTAATACCGACAACACGGCCTCCTGAATCCGAAAAGTATTTTTGGGGGCCATAAAAAGATTGCGAAAGGCCGGTTGGGTAAACCGATAGATAAACCAGGAATAGGTTTTCAGTCCTTGCCGAACCGCCCCTTCAAATTGCCTGGCCTTCTGCCCAGCCTGCGCATGACCATGTAAATAGGCGTCCACCACGTCAGCACCTCTAATCCCACTATGTAAGGCAAAATGGACCCCACTGGAAAAGACCGGATCCACAAAAGCAAAGGCATCGCCCACCAGCATGAATTGTGACCCCATCATGACCCTGGATTGATAGGAATAATTCCCGGTCGCCACAATGGGCATGATCGCCTTGGCAGCCTTCATACGATCAGCCATTGGCGAACTACGGACTGTTTGCCAGAAAAATTCTTCTAGGTCATCTTTTCGGGATTTCAGATACGAGGGCCAACACACCATTCCCACACTGGTCAGGCCATCATGAAAGGGAATGATCCAAAACCACCCATGCTCAAACCAGCAGAGGCTAATATTGCCTTCATCTTTTCCCGAATGCCTGGCAACACCCTCAAAGTGACCGAAGATGGCCGCGCTGTTGTGATGTGGATTGCGATGTTTTACACGTAATTGATTCGCCAGAAACGTCTGCCGCCCGGTGGCATCAACGACATACCGGGTCTGTTGGCTCACACGTTCACCCTGGGCAGTCACCCCATGAACCATTGCCAGATCTGGGTTAGAAAAGCTCACGTCTTTGGCCTCCAGCCCTTCTCGAACTTGCGCGCCTTTTTTCTGGCAATTCCGCAGGAGGATGGTATCAAACTCAGAGCGACGCACTTGAAAGGCATAGGGATGGGATTTATCCAATGCCCCGTCAAAATACAAAGTAACCGGCTCATCATGATATGGAGACAACACTTCCGCCCCAAATTTTTTCATCCCGATACGTTCGACTTCTTCCAACACCCCCAGCTGTTGCAAATATGGCAGTGTGTGGGGGAGTAAGGACTCTCCAATGTGAAAACGAGGATGTGGATCTTTCTCCCACACCTCCACTTGCCAGCCCTTTTCTGCAAGGATCGCCGCGATAGAGGACCCAGCAGGCCCACCCCCAAGAACTAAAACATCACACGAATTTGATGAAGTCCTCATGTGACTGACGCCATTGCACAACTTAAAGAAAAAATTGGGAACAAGATGGGCTTCAAAACACACCTTGACTTACAAGAAATCATAGGGGTTGCTCCATGATTCTGGTTCCTAAAAGATTTGCTCATTGTACATAATCTTCCAACCATGTCCAGACTGAAAGCAGGTACGGCGCCTTATCGGGAACAAACCCCTCTTTCCTCGGACACCTCTTTTTTGGTTAGATGATACATCCAGCTAAATCCTCTCCTTTTAGTTTAGGGCAGATGATGTAGAACTATGAGGGTCCAATGAATTTAGAAGACGAATTTTGCGATATTCTGAAGAAGGCCAGATTTGGAGAAGGGCAGGGTCTGGCCGCGTTAGCCGAGCTAACGCAGATCGAGCCCTCAGACCTGGAAAGCCTTGAGAAAGGCCAGCGCCTACCGACTAAGGGCGAAATTCAACACATCTGTCAGGCCTTGCACTTGCGATTACATCCTTTAGTGGCCATCACGCTCGACGGCTGGATTCCGCAACCCCAACCGGAATGGACAACCGAAGATGATCTGGTTGAAACTATCCGTGGAGATATTGGCGGGTATGAGGTCAAAGGATATCTTCTGACAGATCCTGACACCAAGCAGACCCTCATGATCGATACCGGGTATAATGCTCAACAGATGTTGGCTACGATCAAGAAACGAGATCTTACCCTGATCGGTGTGGGATTGACCCATGGCCATGCCGATCATGCAGGAGGCTTGGAAGAAATTTTGGCGGAATGGCCGGTGCCTGTATACCTAGGAAACGGGGATTTTGATTTGCTCCCATGGAAACCCGATCCTGCCTCGGTAAAGATTCCGACCGCCCATCACATGATTGCACTCGGGGAATTAACCGTGGAATGCCTGGCCACTCCAGGCCACACGCCAGGTGGATTTTGTTATCTCACCACACGAAAAGGGCAAGTTCTTTGTTTTGTGGGAGACACGCTGTTTGCCGGATCTGTTGGCCGATCTAATCCGTTTTCTTTGTACCCTCAACACCTGCAATCGGTCCGTCAAACTTTGTTACACTTATCTAAAGACACGGTCTTGTTTCCTGGCCACGGTCCCTCCACCACGGTGGCGGAAGAACAGACGCACAATCCCTTTGGATAACCTAAAATTCG
>CBDUWS010000314.1:0-2983 GCA_965370985.1 uncultured bacterium | reverse complement strand
TCAATGGATGCTTCGAGGGGTCGAGTATAGCAATTGTAACTGTAGCTATGGATGTGGGTGCCAATTTAATGCCCCTTCCACCCATGGGTTCTGCGAAGCCTTGGGCACCGGACATATTGAAGAAGGGTATTTTAATGACATCCGCTTGGATGGGTTGAACTATGTCATGCTGTTGAAATGGCCTGGGGAAGTTGCTCAGGGAAACGGGGCACAGCAGGTGTTAATTGATTCGAGGGCCGATGCGTCGCAACGCGATGCACTTTGCAAAATTCTTCATGGAGAGTCGACGGCCCCGGGTTCGACTCACTTTTTTGTGTTTAATAGCACGATGTCCAATGTGTTGGAGACGCTGTTTGTGCCGATCGAACTCTCTATTGATGTCGAGGCTCGGCAGGCGACTGTCCATGTGCCAGACTTGGTGGAGTCAACTGGCACGCCTATCACCGATCCTTTTACTGGGGGAGACTTTCGGGCCAGGATTAATTTGCCCGGAGGGTTTGAATACACGGTAGCCGAAATAGGCAATGGGTCGACGAAGGCCCAAGCCGGGATTACGTTAAATCTGTCGAATAGTTATGGCCAGTTTAATATTTTACATATGAATCAAGATGGCGTGATTCGAGCGTAATCATCAGTCCTTCTGTTTTTGGGGAAAAGGGCCTAATCCATCCTCCAGCCTGTATGGCCTACATATTTCTCTATGGGCTGGTTCTCAGGACTCTGTATAGTCCCTTCCCATGCCATCTTCTTCTGGTTCCTCATTATCTTTGTTACCTCACCGTGATCGGATTGCGATTCTCTCGGCACTCATTGGCGTGAGTGTCTTAGCCTGGGCCTATGTGATTTATCTCTGGGCCAAGATGCCCGCGATGGACGCTGATGCCCCTGCTGTGATGATGACGTTGCACCCGTGGACGCCCGCGGACTTTGTGTTCATGTTGGTGATGTGGGCCATCATGATGGTGGGGATGATGTTGCCGAGCGCCGCCCCGATGACCTTGGTCTATGCAGGCATGGTTCGCAAAGCCGACCGGCAGGGGACGCCCATGGCTCCGACAGCGGCCTTTGTCTCTGGGTATTTAACGATGTGGTGTCTGTTTAGTCTGGGGGCGACGTTGGCCCAATGGGGTTTGCATGAGGCAGCGATGCTTTCACCCATGATGGTTGCTAAGAGTCAGTTCTTAGGTGCGGGCCTATTGCTTGTGGCTGGGGTGTACCAACTGACGTCTTGGAAGACTGTATGCTTGGATCACTGTCGATCTCCTGCGCATTTTATTGCGGAACATTGGCGACCGGGAGCTAGTGGTGCCTTTCGCTTAGGACTTCATCACGGCGCGTTTTGTTTGGGATGCTGTTGGGCCTTGATGGGGTTGTTATTTGTGGGTGGGGTGATGAATTTGCTTTGGATCGCGGCGATTACGATCTTTGTGTTTCTGGAAAAGGTGTTGCCTGCTGAGGTTGTTGGCATCCGATTGAGCGGCGTGGCAGGGGTCGGGATGATTCTGAGTGGACTTGTTATGTCTGCTTCGTGGCTGGCAGGCGGGGAGTAGCAGGAATGAGGCTGCCCCGTTACGCATGAAATGGCTTTTATTGAGATGTCTTCGTCAAGCTCCTTTTATACTTTTGGGTGTGCTCACCACAGAGATGGCCAGGGTCTTTTTCTTTGAAGACGATGGCTTGGGTTGGGTGATGACCACCACGCCTTCGTCGGTCAGAGTGAATCGTTTCCGATCCTGCTCGGCGTCGTAGCCGATGACCGTGTCGGGAGGAATAACGATGCCTTTGTCGATGATGGCCCGGCGGATGCGAGCCCGCTCGCCGATTTCCACATTTTCCATGATAACGGACTCGTGGACTTTCGCATGACTTTCGACGCGGACGTTGGGCGAGAGGACGCAGTTTTTCACCTGGCTTCCTGAGATAATACACCCCCCTGAGACAATGGAATCCAGAGCCATGCCCATGCGGCCATTGTCGGTTTCCTCCGCGAAGACGAATTTGGCCGGGGGGAATTGGCCTTGATAGGTGCGGATGGGCCAAGCTTGATCGTAGAAATTGAACAGGGGATCAACCGAGACAAGGTCCATGTTGGCCTCATAGTAGGCGTCCAGAGTGCCGATATCCCGCCAGTATTTGACCTCCTTTTTATTTTCATCCTGAAAGTTGTAAGCAAAGACTCGCCCGTCCTGAATCATAGACGGAAGAATGTTCTTGCCGAAATCGTGTGCGCTGTCATGGCGATCGTCTTTTCGTAATCTCTCATACAGCAGCTCCGTGCGGAACAAATAGATACCCATCGACACGAACGCATGAGTGGGATCATGCGGGAGGGGAAAGGGATCTTGGGGTTTTTCTTCAAATCGGTGCACACACATAGTCTCATCGACCCCCAACACGCCGAAATCTGTGGCTTGCTCTCTCGGCCATTCAATGGCTCCCACGACGGCGTCGGCATTTTTTTCCAGAAAAAACTGATACATATCGGCGTAGTTCATCTTGTAGACATGATCGCCAGCCAGGACTAACAAATATCGTGGTTGCTCTTGCTCGAGCAGAAAAAGATTTTGGAAGACCGCGTCGGCGGTTCCACGGTACCAATCTTTGCTGATTCGTTGTTGCGGGGGGATCGACATGAGAAATTCCCCCAATTCAGGGTTGAGTACGTTCCATCCCGTGCGAATGTGACGATCAAGCGAATGGGATTTATATTGAATCAGCACCGCCATTTTTCTAAGCCCGGAGTTGAGGCAATTACTGAGTGTGATGTCGATGATTCGATATTTCCCACCAAAGGGAACGGCGGGTTTGGCGCGGTGTTGGGTGAGTGGCAATAAACGCTCTCCGCGTCCTCCAGCTAAGATCATGGTATAGAGATCATGCATTGGAGACCTTCCTTTGCAAGGGTGGTGGGGGAGAAAAGGGGAGGGTCATGGAACCACCGGGTTCCCAAGGTCTCTGGTTGTTCATTGGACTGGGCATGTTA
>CBDUWS010000313.1:0-2987 GCA_965370985.1 uncultured bacterium | reverse complement strand
AGCGAGGGTTCTTTGTGAAATTGGCTGCGATAGCGTTGGATGAACCTCTGCGTGCCTGGATCAGGGCTGTTGAGAAAAAACCCATCCACAAAAATACTGCCATTCAAGTCTTGTTTTGCCCATCGAAATATTTCAGGATTATGCCAGCTATTACCTCCAAGAATCGGGACATTCATATCAAAAAACGCCAGTTGAGCCGCAATGATGGCCAAGTGCACCGGTTGTCCTGGGAGAAAGACGGCGTCAAAGCCGGGTGTATAGACAAGACGTTCCTCGCCCGTTCGGGTTTCCTCCGGCTCTTCAATACCATATTGCTCAAGATCCCTGATTTTCAGGCGGCGCAATTGTTCGGCAACGTCCGTTTGTTCCTCGGTATATTCTTCGACAGCAATTACCTCTCCTCCGGAATGAATCACTTCCTTGCGAAACATATCGGCCAATTCACGCCCATAGGCGGTTTTCGGATAGACGATACAAAACCGATGATAGCCTAATTCCATGACCGCGTATTCCACGAGGCGTTTGGCCTGAACGGATGACGTCATGGCCGTATTGAACCAATACGAACCATATTGCCGGACGTTGAGTAGCGTGGAAGAGGGTGTGATGAATGGGGTGGCATACTCATCTGGAAGGCGGCCCAAGTCGCGAATTTCCCTGGACAACAGAGGGCCAATCACGGCTTGAGGCTGGAACTCATCAAGAAGTTGTCGCATTTCGACTCTCAACGGCGCGGTGAGCAAGGTGGTATCTTTCACGACTAGACCAACAGAAGAGAGCCCCCATTGTTCTTTGGCGATGTCCATAGCCAGTCGAATGCCATTGAGTAAATCAATCCCATAGGGTTTCATGGGGCCGGAAAAAGGTAGGGCCACTCCCAAAATATGTGGATGCATCTTGATCTTGTTTATGAAAGATTGGAGGAGCGCCATCGCGGTTTGCGCATAGGGATGTGTCGGAAATCGTTTCAGAAATCCACGGATATCTCGTTCGGCCAAGACTTCATCGCCGCGTCCTGTGTGGAGTTCAATCAGTCGGATGGTGGCGATATCCCCTGGATAGCGGGTGGCGTAGCCCTCCACCAGTTCCTCGAGTGCCGCTTCATCCAAGCGTTGCAGAATCAGTGATTGGGTCAATTGTTCTAGTTCAAGCCGCTCATTAGGATCCCCAAGCATCATCTCATTCAGCCCCGCTTTGACAGCCCCCAGAGGATTACCATTTTCCAGTTCGGCTTGCCGGATGAGTTGGAGAACGTCTCGACGGGATGCCTGATCTGTTGCATAATCCAATGCTAGGTACAATTGGGTGAGCGCTGGGGCATAGTCCTTGGTCTTAATGTAGAGTTCAGCCATCAACACTCGTGCGGAATTCGTGACTGGGGAGAATGGAAATTCTTCCAACAACTGTTTCAAGACGCTCAAGGCTTCAGTGATTTGTTTGCTTTGTTCGAGGGCAGTGGCCTGTAAGAGATAGGCTTCCTGAAGAATAATGGGAGGGGGAAGCGAATCAATCAGCTCCTCGAGGATTTCGATGGCTTTGGTGGGTTTTCCCGCTTTCAATTGGGTTTTGGCTTGCTCAAGAGTAGTGGCCTGGAAAGTGTTGGTTGTGGCAGAGAGATTTGGTGGGGCGATAGTCCCTAACAGTCCTAAGAACAGGACGATTACCGTGGCCCAGACACAAAGGAATCTCAGAGGTTTCATTCGGGATGAGCCAGTCATATCAGTTGGGAGGAACAACGATGAATTAGGGCAACACACGACGCGGTGGATCAAAATTGTTCGTAGATGGGGGTGCTTGGATTGATGTTTCAGTTTATCATATCAGGAAACGGGCTTACCTAAATAGGAGAACATCACAAATTTTGGCAAGCCTATTTCAGGCCAGGAACGCTGAAAGGGCAGAAGGATCTTTCCAGCGAACTCCTTTGGGACACATGCGAATAGTCTAAAGGAGCCCATGTTGGCACACTCAACCATGCAACAGGTCATTGACGAATATCTCACGATGTTACAGGTCGAAAGTGGCTGTGCGGCGAATACTCTTGCAGCGTATCGCCGGGATTTGCGGAAACTCGTCGACTTTTTTCAACAGGAAGGCATGACTGATCTTCATGCGCTGACCAAACCGTTGTGGGTGCAATTTCTTGGCAGCTTGCAAACAGCAGGCTTATCTTCCTCATCGATTGCGCGATGTCTGGCGTCGGTTCGGGGGTTGTATAAATATCTTGAGATGGGACAGAGAAAAGCGACATTTGGAAGTATATTAAAAGGCACGCCGAAGCAATGGGTGCAACTCCCCAAGCTCTTGTCCGAACCCGAAGTCACGCGACTGCTCAATCTGCCGGCAATCAATCAGCGAGAAGATTGTCGGGATGCGGCCATGGTGGAACTGCTCTATGCGACGGGTCTTCGCGTCTCGGAGTTAGTCAACTTGGAGGTCGCCCATCTCAATCTCGATGTGGGTTTCTTGCAGGCGACCGGGAAGCGGGACAAACAGCGAATTGTGCCCATCGGGGATAAGGCACGAGAATTGGTCTCGGTATATCTGCGGTCCACTCGCCCAGCTTTCGTCAAAAAGCGAACGTCTTCGGCGTTGTTTCTCACCCGGCTGGGTCGGGCCATGACCCGGCAATGTTTTTGGAAAATCCTAAAGGATCGCGCGGTACGCGCAGGCATCACCAAACCGCTCTCGCCTCACATGCTTCGGCATTCTTTTGCGACCCATCTGTTGGATCATGGGGCGGATTTGCGATCGGTTCAAATGATGTTGGGTCATGCCAGCATTGCCACCACGCAAATCTACACCCATGTCGAGCACACCCGCCTCAAAAAAATCCACGACAGCTATTTCCCTCGAAAACAACGTAAGTCGGTAGAAAATACTGAATCCTGAAGGCAAAAAGTTCGTAAGTGTGAAACCAAAGTTGCAATTGGGAAAAGGGGTGTGGCAGGCTAGGCGCTGGGATTCATTCTATTTTTAGAGGGGGT
>CBDUWS010000312.1:0-2989 GCA_965370985.1 uncultured bacterium | reverse complement strand
GGAGAAAATACTTTCAAAGTAGGCGATTTATACTGGACGGTTCCCGAAAATCCGACCCGCGCGCGTGAGACAACTGTCCATCAAGGCATGTTGGAAAAATCCAATGTGAATCCTTCGTTGGCTATGGTGGAGCTCATTAAAGTCACTCGGGAATATGAGCAAATGCAAAAAGCGATTCAGGCTATGGATGAAATGGCGAGTCAAGCCATACAAGCTGGTCGAGTCCAAGGGTAAGGCATAAGACGTGAAGAAGTAAGGAGTGCAAAAGCAGCAGGTGGGGAAAAAGAAATCTTTGGCGTCACGCGAGAAATAAGAAGTTAGTTGTGAGAATGAAGGGAGAGAAACATTTATGATCCGAGCGATGCACACAGCTTCTACAGGCATGTTCGCCCAACAGCTCAATATCGACACCATTGCCCATAATTTAGCCAATGTGAATACCACGGGCTTTAAGCGCAGTCGTGCGGAATTTGCCGATTTGCTGTACCAAATTTCGCGCTTACCCGGGGCAAGTGCCTCTAATGTTGGAGAGTTTCCGGTCGGGATGCAAATTGGGTTGGGTGTTCGTCCGGTCACCGTGTCAAAAGAATATGTTCAGGGAAGTTTAAAGCAAACCTCTAATGAATTGGATATGGCCATTGACGGGGCCGGTTTCTTTCAAGTGTCCCGTCCTGATGGCACAACCATGTATACCCGGGCTGGATCATTTAAACACGACAGTACCGGCAATGTGGTGACAGGCGACGGGGATCCGCTCATTCCCAGTATTACCATCCCTTCCGGAGCCTTGAAAGTGGATATTGCACAAGACGGTACGGTCTCTGCGCTCTTACCGGGTGTGTCTCAGGCCACACAAGTGGGTCAAATTCAATTAGTTCGGTTTGATAATCCCGCCGGGTTAATTGCTCAAGGGAATAATTTGTTTACGGAGAGCTCGTCCTCCGGTCCTGCCCAACAGGGTACGCCTGGATTTTCAACAGGATTTGGGCTGATCCAGCAAGGCTTTTTGGAAATCTCTAACGTCAATATTGCTGATGAAATGGTGAATATGATTGTGGCGCAACGAGCCTATGAACTGAATGCCAAAGCTATTCAAGCTTCGGATGACATGTTGCAGGTGGTGAATACACTGAAACGGTAGGTCATGGTTATTCTATTACTAATCGGACTGGTATTTGGGGGGTCTGGCCTGTTGGGTGGAGGCGGGTTTGCCTGGGCTGCCAAGGCCCTACCCGGTCGCGCCGTTGAGCAATCAATTAGCGCTCAAGACTTTGAGCGGGCCATTTTTTCCGCACTCACCCGCCAATATGGGCGGCCTCATCATCGTATGAAGGTGCGAATTTTATTTCCCAAAAAACCGTTAACCGTTCCAGCTGGGAAAATTCATCTGGAGGTTGGAAAATTGGCCGGTGGGGCTCGAACGGGACGCCGATCTTTTCGCGTCGGATTGTTCATGAATGGGCAATTTCTCAAGACCATCAATGTTGTGGGAGAGGTGAAGGTGCAGGTAATCGTGACCACCCCAGTGCGATTTATCAAGCCCAAAGAAGTTGTGATGGCAAAAGATGTTATGACCATGATGGTGGATGTGCCATCCCTCACCCATGATTTTATTCTTAATCAGGATGATGTGATTGGGAAACAGGTTCTTCGACCTCTTCCTCCACGACAACCCATTCGGAAGATCATGTTAGACGATCCTCCAATAGTCCATAAAGGTGATCGGGTAATAATTGAAGTCCGGCGGGGAGGATTGTTGGTCCAGACCGTAGGCTTGGCAAAAGCTGCTGGAAAATCTGGGGATACGATTCCTGTTCAGAATAAAAGCTCAGGCCGAGAAGTGATAGGGACAATTCTGGGTGCTGGTCTGGTTGAGGTTGGGTTTTGAACGACAAGTCAGGTCACGCCAAATTTCTGCTATGGGGGCTTGTTGCGAGCGTGGGACTTCTTGCATTCATGGGCTGTGCGAAGATGCAAAAGCCTCCAAAAGTTGAAACCGAATCGCATATTCTTTCAGAGCCACGGGCAGAGTCCTTGGGCTCCTTATGGGATGAGGACAATGGTCGGGCATATATGTTTGAGGACCGGCGGGCCGGTCGCGTTGGGGATATTGTCGTTGTCCAAATTGTGGAACAACATCGCGGATCCAAGAAAGCCAATACCACGGCGAATAGAGAAGCCAATTTGAATGCGGGCGTGAGTGGGGGATTGTTTGGGATCAATACTTGGGCGGACAAATTTGCCCAATATTTTAATGTTGATGCTCAGACTTCCAATGATTTTGAGGGAGAGGGATCAACCAGCAGAGAAGATACGTTGACCGGGACAATTGCGGCTCAAGTCGTGGAAGTCTTTCCTAATGGGGATCTGCGTATCCAAGGCAATCGAGAGGTGACGGTGAATAGTGAAACGCAGACGATGACGATTAAAGGCATTGTCCGTCGGATCGATTTAGATACATCAAACACGGTGTTGTCGACAGCGGTAGCCGATGCCGTTATCTCCTATACAGGCTTAGGCGTTGTCGATGATGTTCAGCGGCCAGGGTGGGCAACACGAATTTTCAATTGGTTAACGCCTTTTTAAGAGTTAGACGGAAAAGCGTGAATCATAAAATATTTGATTTTGAGTGTAAGGAGCGAGGCTTGCGCGCCAAGCAGACAAGAATGGGGCAATCTTTATGTTGGCTTGTGGTTATCTCACTGACGGTTTCCTGGTTGTTTCCGCTGGGGTTTGGTTTTGGAGGTCCTGATTTATCTGAGGCGGCCCGAATCAAAGATATCGCTTCAATCGAGGGCGTGCGTGAAAATCAGTTAATTGGATATGGCTTGATTGTGGGTTTGGATCGAACCGGTGATTCAGTGGTCGGGGGGCAATTTACCGCGCAGGCTATTATTTCGATGTTAAATACCATGGGGATCAATCTTAAGATTAATCCTATTCAGTTACTTACTCGGAATACGGCCTCGGTGATGGTGACGGCTAAGCT
>CBDUWS010000311.1:0-3000 GCA_965370985.1 uncultured bacterium | reverse complement strand
CAAGTGTTCCTTCGCTTCGTCTGTAAGATACTCAGTGAATTTATAACGATCATTTTCCACATCCTTACAATCTTGCAATACTTGATCTGTCGGGATCGCATATTCGATATTACAGGACGTATAGGCTTGGATATAGGTTGGACCCACTTCTCTTGCAATTAATACCGCTTTTTTGATGACACTTTCTACTCTCCGGGGATTATTGGGAACCACCGTCGCCACATATGCACATCCTGCCACCTTGGCCATTCCTATCATATCCATTTTTTCAAACTTTTTCCCAAGTGGGGCCATCTTGAGTACTTGCCCTTTATTCGTCATTCCACTCTCTTGACCACCTGTATTTCCGTACACTTCGTTATCTAACATGATGGTCGTAAATTTTTCTTTTCGAAACCAGGAATGCAAGGTACAAGAAAAGCCAATATCTGCCATCCCCCCATCTCCGGCCATCACCACGACATCTTTGGGACGATCACCAAACCGTAATCGAAGTCCACGAGATAACCCGCTCGCTACCCCATTTTGATCACCATAGTTCCCATAGACAAATGGAACGGCAGCTTGGGAAATCGCCAACCGGCCACAACCAGCCGTCCCCACCATAATCGTATCTTCAGGATTCGGAAGGGCAATAAACGCTAAACGGATAAACAACGTCATCGCGCATCCCGCACACATGGGATGTTCTTCCATGATTTCTTTAAACGTGCCAACTTGGGATACTGTTGTCTTTTTGCCAAATGGACCATGATCCACCATATCGCGATATTCTTTGGGCATAAACTTTCCAAAGCCCGGGGTAAATTTCACGTAATCAAGACTCATATCTGTCTCCTCCTAGTTTAAAAATATTGGATTGAGAAACAGCCGTTTGCTAGTGAAAAAAATCAAGTTGTATCTGGTCAAAATACTGAAGGTACATACACTTCAGCAAGCTAACAGAGAAATCAGACTTAATCAATTTCTTCAAGGAATAATTTAGGTGATATTGACTGATAATTCAATGCAAAAGAAGGCCCACTGTAGCAAAAAGAAGACCCATGAGGCCTTCCAGGTGCTTAGGTCCTTTGTCCCAGAAGATCTGGAATCAAAAACAGGAGGGATAATCAGCTCAGAAAAACAGCATCTATACAGGGAGAAGGCCTGGCCATGCTCGCCATTTGAGGAAGGGTTGTTAGTCGAGAATATAATGAATGGGGTTAACGACCTTATCATTAACGGCGACCTGATAATGTAGATGGGGCCCAGTTGAAAATTTTCCTGTGCTGCCAACCAGTCCAATGAGATCGCTTCGATGCACTCGATCACCATATTTCACATGAATTTTGGACAAATGGCCATACGTGGTCTCAATTCCATATCCATGATCAATACGAATAAATTTTCCCATTCGGCTGTCATATGCTGCCACAACCACTTTTCCAGAAGCCGGTGATCGAATCTCAGTGCCGGTGCGCGCACCAATATCAACCCCTGCATGCATTCTTTTTTTCCCGGTAAATGGAGATACTCTTGGCCCAAAACGCGATGTAATTCTTCCGCTCACAGGCCAAATAGACGGAGTCGAGGCCCATTGGGCAGCTTTTTTTTGGGCCACAGTGGAAAGCTCTTCCAGAATTTGGCTCTCAAATTCGGTCTCTTGGCTCAACCAATCGAGCCCAACTTTTATTTCGTTTATTTGCCTCTTGGTCGTCAAAAATGCACTAGAACCGTCAGCCCCTCCTATAGAAGAAACTCTGTCATTGGAGACAACAGACTGAAACTCCGCTTCGTCTTGCAAGTCTTCATAGGGCAATTCTTCTCCACCTCTTCCCGCAAGGTCTGAAGGTAAACCCTGAATTTCATCAGGCTCCAGCCCGAACATCGTTTGCAATTTTCGGTTGAGGTTTTCTAGAGCCAACATCCGTTTCTTCATGCCATCAACTTCTGTTGAAAACGTAGTGGTTTTGGCCCGGGTAGAATTCAGCTCCTCCTTAATTCCCTCTAATTCACTAAGCTGATTCCATTGGTAGACATAATGTGTCACGATCCCACCCTGAATCAAGAGCAACGCCAATCCCCAAATCAAACCATGCTTCACAAACACTTTGCGGATTTTTAGTCGCCATGGATTGGCCCGTGCTCCACGAAAAACAATAACTGTCAGGGTTTCTTCAGATTCTTTCATTCGATCACCAATAAATGTTTGAAGGAATTATTAAGCGTTGCGATTGCCGATTATCTAGTCAAAACTTGATTCATGCCTGTTGACCTGTCGGTTTGGTGACATCTCGAACCCAGCTTAGGTATTCGGGAAGCCCATGTCGAATTGGAAGCGCAATAACTTCTGGAACGTCATAGCTATGTAAAGACTTCACCGTTGTCGCCACCTGCTCAAAGGCCTGGCTCACCGTTTTGGCCACTAGTAAAAATTCACGTTCTTCGGTGACCTTGCCTTTCCATTGAAAGATTGAACGTACACCAGGAAGAACATTCACACAGGCCACTAATTCTTGCTCGACTAACGCTCTAGCAATATTTGTCGCCTCGGTTTCAGATCCCGCCGTTATCAACACAACAATTTCATCCATATCCACCGGATGCACATTCCAACTTTTTGATACCCAGAATTATGGACATGCAGTCCTCAACCCAAAGGAAGGAATCTATTCAATACCCTTCATTCTTCATCATTATCGGTCGTTTTTTCGCTTCCTAAAGCCTAAAAATAATCTTCTGGCGACGAAATATCAACCTACCATGACATCTTTTTTTAAGTCTTCAATAATTCCAACAACTTAGGGCTCGCGAAACAATAAATTCCCATTTTCGCATCCCACCTTCAGGCCATCTTTGGCCGATCTTCACTCGCACAATCCTCAGCGTCGACCTTGCGACGCCGGCGGTTCTGCTTCCTTAGATTGACCTATTAGGAATATTGGAAAAAGCCGCCAGCGGCGTTCTCGCCATTTTGCCGTGCTCACGTACTGAGAGTACGCTCCGCGCGTCAAAAAAGCT
>CBDUWS010000310.1:0-3027 GCA_965370985.1 uncultured bacterium | reverse complement strand
TCCCACTCGGATCTTTTGGTTGGAGTGGAAATCATTTCGTTAGATTAGATCTTGTAGCTTGCACCCCAACAGAAAGACCCACTTAATTATTGACTAAACTCTCCAGTTGTTGCCGACACTCGGACTCTTGTAATTTCTGTAGAGCGATGGCTTCAATCTGGCGGATTCGTTCTCGAGTGACGCCAAAAGTTTCCCCAATCTCTTCTAATGTGGATTCTTCGTCGTACCCGATCCCGAACCGCCTGCGTAAAATCTGTTCTTCCTTGGGAGTGAGGACAGCAAAGAGTCGAGCAATAGCCTCATCTGCACTCTGTCGTTCTGCCAAGCGTAAAGGTGACACCCCGTTCTGGTCCTCGATAAATTCCCCAAATCGAGTTTCCCCGGTTTCATCCAATGGGGAATCCAGAGAAATAGGTTGTTGATAGCTTTCCATGATGTCCTGGACCTTGGCGATGGGAAAGCCTGATTTGGTCGCTAATTCCTCAAGGCTTGGAGTTCGGCCCAAGTGGTGCGTTAACTGTCGCGAAACTTTTTTGAGTTTTTGCATCCTTTCATGTACGTGAACAGGCTTCCGGATGGTATTGGGTTGTTCGGCAATAGCCCGGGTGATGCCTTGGCGGATCCACCATGTGGCATAGGTGCTGAACTTATAGCCACGCCGATATTCGAATTTGTCGACCGCCCGCATGAGTCCAATGTTGCCTTCTTGAATGAGATCGAGGAAATGGACGCCCTTGTTGGCGTAGTTTTTGGCCACACTTACTACGAGACGCAAATTGGCTTCTGTCATGAGGGTTTTTCCGGAAGCGATCTGCTCTTCGGCTACCTGGATCGTTTCCAATGCTTCTTGAAAAAGCGCAAGAGGCATTTTGACAATCTGACGTTCAATGGTATGGAGAGAATCTTGAATGCCCCTTAATTGTTCTAGAGTTTCTCGTGCAATCTCTCGGGATAAACCATTTTGTTGTTCGAATGCCAACAAGGCAGAGGACGGATTTTTTCTAAATTGATGTATCAGGCGTTGGCTTTCTTGGAATGTGAGGCTAAATTTCTGGCAAACCGTGTTGAGGTCACGTTGGTGCCCTTTCAGTTTCCGGCCTATGAATTTGACTTCCTCCAGAAAGGACTTTTGAAGGGCAGGTCGCAGCCCTAGTTTTTCGACATTTTGCCTAATTTTCTGTTGAATGGAATGGAGCCGTTTGACAGTTTGAGGAGTGGACCCTCTGCTGAGTTTGAAGGTCTTCAACTGTTGGGCATATTCCAGGGAAATCTTCAGGCTCAGACGCTGTATCTCATTGAGAGTATGGAGAGTCTTCTTCAAAAAGACCCCTTTGGAGGAAAGCGTTTCGACTTCGTCATCCTGATTGTTCTCGCTTCTTGAGCCGATGGTGACAATCTCACTGACTTGAATTTCTTCTTTATGGAGTTGGTCCCACAGGGCATTCAGGTGTTCTAGCACAAGGGGCAGGCCGAACAGGGTTGCGGTCAACTTGGCTTTTCCTTCTTCGATTTGTTGTGCCAGTTCAATTTCCTGCTGTCGGGTAAGGAGAGGAACCCGTCCTATCTCATGTATGAAGAGATTGATAGGGGCATTCGAGTGTGTGTGTTCTTTTTGATGGTGCGATAGGTGTTCGAGGTTAGGGGAGATGGAAAAATTCTCTGATTCTTGGTCTTCGTCCGAATGCCGATTGCCAACCGAAAGAAAAAGTTTTCTGCGCTCAGCAGTGCTGGAGACCCCTGCAAGTTGGGCGCGGAGGAACTTCTTTAATTGAAAAGGGGACTCTTGTCCGCCAGGTAATGGATGAGGATGAGTTGAATGTGATTTTTTGCCCATATTGCACCATTTTTTAGCTTTTTTCGATTCGGACAAAATGAAAGTTAATCCTGCCCCTGATTCCTTGATCGGCAGGGGCAGATGACTCAGCTGTTTCTCAAATTTCTTACACGAATGGTGTTCCTGGCATAATGGGTCACGCTCTGCGTGCAGGGTGACAACGTTCGGGCGATCAAGAACATCATCCATAAGGAACTGGTCATGATCAGGCCCGTCAGAAAAGTATTGATTGTGATGCTTCCGATTATTTCTTCCATGTCAGACTCCTTGAAACCTTAATAAACCGGCTTATCCCAAAGGATAGTGGTGTTGGTTAGGCAAGCGCTCTTTCTTTCTTTGACTGAACATACGCCTTCCTTTTTTGATTGATTTTCAGAAAGGTTAAATCAACCGTATTTCCACAATTGAGGCATCGCCCCACTTCAATTTCCAAAAACTGGCCTTCAAGGTTATAAATGCTATCTCTGACCATGAAGCCTCTACATCGTTCGCATTTCACCATTTGTTCACCTGCAGCAAAAATTTTTATACTTCTTAATTGCCTCTGGCTCCTATGTAAGTTAAGATAAGTCACTAGTTACGAAAGTAAAGTAGGTACCGAAAAGTAACTATGAAATTACCTCTAAGTGCCTTTGGGTGTCCCTTAGACTCTCTGCTCCGTGTTCTAGCCGGCCCATGGACGATTTATATCCTGTGCCGATTGCATAAAAATGGGGACACGCGATTCGGTGAACTCAAACGGCAAATGCCAGCCATTTCGTCAAAAATGT
This sequence comes from uncultured bacterium, assembly GCA_965370985.1. Classification (GTDB taxonomy): domain Bacteria; phylum Nitrospirota; class Nitrospiria; order Nitrospirales; family UBA8639; genus Nitrospira_E. Next base: position 423 of record CBDUWS010000310.1, on the reverse strand, counting down.
TAACCGAACGTCTGCGCTCTCTCGAGAACGCTGAAATAATTTCGCGTCATCATGAGCCGACGGTTCCTCCCAGGGTAACCTATAGCCTCACCAAAGAAGCCCGGGAACTCACAAATATTCTTGATCAAATCAGTACGCTTGCGTTTCGATGGCAGGATAGGGAGACAAAGAAAACGAGCCGGAAGATAAAAGGGAAAGAAGGTAAAAGTTGACTTGTCCGCAAGAAAATTTTGTAAAAACCTGGACTTCATTTGACGGACACTGTCAGAGACAATTGAGATTTCTGCCAACACCGAAAGAACACCGAGCGTCATACCCCCAGTCTGTGGTGAGTAGCCGTTTTTTTTCGTCATACCTGCATGTTGTTGGCAGGTATCCATCTTAAAAAGACAACATAGATTCCCGATTAAAAATGTCGGGAAT
>CBDUWS010000309.1:0-3033 GCA_965370985.1 uncultured bacterium | reverse complement strand
ATGAGTCAATTGTTCCATCTCCTAAGCGGCTCAAGGGGTTGTGCAGACTTTCGTGACCAACTGCTGTTTTTAGGTTTAAGGTCTCCAAAACCTGGTGGCTACGAGGAGTTAGGGTAAACGTTCAAGAAAAAAGTTCTCTATAAGGGTAAATACCTTGAACATTAATCCTCATGCAGGTACAATACAGACCTCTTCATTCACAATACTTGGGGTAGTGCCATCAGTAACGGTACTATATATTCCCTTAATCATGCGGAGTCGTTATTTTTTCTGACCGGCTTAGGACCATCCCCCACATCATATCTAGTCTCCCAGTTAATCTGACCTCATTAAGTGAGTGAATGTCATCTGTGGCAATAAAAGGGAGTATTGTGCTGTGGCCATGATCTCGTTCGATGCCTCGATTTATCATCCTGTTAGCGATGGTTTGCCTTTTCAGCCAATGTAACCTCTTGATTTCTTTCACTTAAAGATAAATATATGGAGATATTTTCAACATGGCGGTAACGATTATTCTGGCCCTCTCACTTCTGGGATTGGTCATCGCGTTTTATTATTCTTCCTCGACCCGAAAAATCCCCATTGATATGGGTATCGACGATCCCGCCCTCAAGCAGCGTCTGGCTAAGATTCACTCGGCTATCGCCAATGGGGCCATGGCATTCCTCAAGCAGGAATATAAATTCATGGCCATCTTTATGGTGGTCTTTGCGGCGATCATTGCGGTCCTCATTGATGATCATCACACCGACTATGTGAATGAAGGGATTTATACCGCCATCGCGTTCCTTGTGGGCGCGATCATTTCGATTGCGTCGGGTTTCATCGGCATGAAGATCGCGACACAGGGCAATGTGCGTACCACGGTCTCAGCCAATAAATCCCTTGCCGATGCGTTTAAGGTTGCGCTTCATTCAGGCTCTGTCATGGGCTTTGCGTTGGTCAGCTTAGCCTCCTTAGGAATTCTTGGGGTGTATCTTCTGCTCGTGAACATCATGCCGGCCGAACTCCCGACGCATGTGTTGATGGAAGTCATTGCCGGCTTTGGTCTCGGGGGTTCGTCTATTGCGTTATTCGCACGTGTGGGAGGTGGCATTTTCACAAAAGCCGCTGATGTCGGTGCTGATCTAGTGGGTAAAGTTGAAGCGGGTATTCCTGAGGACGATCCTCGGAACCCTGCGGTGATTGCCGATAATGTCGGTGACAACGTCGGTGATGTGGCCGGCATGGGTGCTGACTTATTTGGTTCCTGTGCTGAAAGTACCTGCGCAGCGATGGTGATTAGCGCTGTGGCCTTTTCCGGCATGGTCGATGCGTTGTTGTATCCCATCGTCATCTCTGCTGTCGGAATCCCTGTGAGTCTTTTAACCATGATGATGATTAGGGTCGAGACCGAAGACCAAGTGGGTCCAGCCCTGAAAAAGATGCTGATCATTTCCAGCGCGTTGACGGCGGTTGTGATGTTTTTCGTCACCAAGCTCATGGTCCCCGATTCCTTTCAAATCGGTGGTGAGCCGTATACGGATCTTGGGGTATATTTTTGTTTCCTGGCAGGCTTAACTGCGGGGCTCCTCGTTGGCCTGATGACCGAGTATTACACCTCACATGACTATGCTCCTGTGCGAGAAGTGGCGAAATCGTGCGAAACCGGTTCGGCCACGAATATCATTTTTGGTTTAGCTCTCGGCTATAAGAGTGCCGTGGGCCCCTATATCGCGATTGGTCTGGCCATCTATATCCCGTGGATGCTGGCAGGGATGTATGGGGTGGCTATCGCCTCTCTTGGTATGCTGGGTACCCTGGTGATTGCGCTGACCATCGATGTGTACGGCCCGATTTCTGATAATGCCGGTGGCATAGCTGAAATGGCCGGCATGCCGGAGCATGTGCGTAAACGGACGGATGTGCTGGATGCAGCAGGAAACACTACTGCTGCCATAGGCAAAGGTTTCGCCATCGGTGCAGCGATCCTCACCTCGTTGGCCCTGTTCGCAGCATTTCTGACACGGGCTGATTTGTTGCTTAAGGAACAGAATGGACCAGAATCTGATCTCTTAGGCAGTATTAATTTGCTTGATCCCCTGGTCTTTACCGGTTTGTTTATCGGTGCGATGTTACCGTCGTATTTTTCTGCGATGACCATGAAGTCTGTGGGGACGGCGGCCTATAAGATGATTGAAGAGGTCCGACGTCAGTTCCGAACCATTCCCGGTCTTATGGAAGGGAAAGCTGAGGCGGATTCTGATCGATGTGTGGCCATTTCAACTCAAGCGGCGTTGAGAGAAATGATTGCCCCGGGCATTCTGATCATGGGTACCCCTCTGCTTGTTGGTTTCCTGTTTGACATTCAAGCGCTTGCGGGTGTCCTGGCCGGGTCTCTTGTCGCTGGTGGCGTCATGGCCATCTCCTCTTCCAATAGTGGTGGCGCGTGGGATAATGCGAAGAAATATATTGAAGCTGGAAACTTGGGTGGGAAGGGCACGGATATTCATAAAGCGGCGGTGGTTGGCGATACGGTCGGAGACCCGCTCAAAGATACCTCAGGACCTTCGCTGAATATCCTGATTAAACTTTCGGCTATTTTGTCACTGGTATTTGTCCCATTTTTTGTGCAGTACGGAGGTTTGCTGGTCCGGTAACTTTTAAATGGAGATTCAGTCTGTAGGCATTCCCTTATTGTAATTCATGGTATGCTATAAGCGGATGACGTTGGCAGCCATTTTTTTGCAGTTAAAGTGGCCTCGGCCATTCATTTATAAATTAAGGTTATTATTGTTTCACTATTCATTATTCCTCTCCTCGTGTAGTTTTTTTTCATACATTCATTCCGTTTTCATCCCCTTCGCGGGGAGATGGCCATCATCTTTGGAATGTGGTCGCTCCTCGGATTTTTTAATTTCTTACAAGAAAGTGTGATGTTCCAACATCTCATGGGCTGAAGTTCCAGGCTGAAAGGGCCGTGAGTTCTGCTCATACCTTTTGAGCGGGATCTTTTGTCGCCATAGCTGAGATGGATGGGATGCTAAGCCGGGG
>CBDUWS010000308.1:0-3045 GCA_965370985.1 uncultured bacterium | reverse complement strand
GATTTTCCAGATATTGATTAACTGAGACTATCCGATGTGAAGAGATGGCGCAAGCCTTTCGCTAGAGGGATTTGAGGGGTCCAATCCAGTGCCTGAGTCACTAGGGTGTTGTCACAGACCCAATTGGGATGTAGGAGCTCGTTCACTTTTCCAGTGGTGAACAACGGAGAATAGCCGAGTAAGCTTGCTAAAATCTCATTGCTCTTTCCTGCTGTGCGTAAGAGATAGGGGGGGCAATGGAAGTGAAGTCGTATTTTTGAATTAATGGTCCGAAAGACCTCCGTCCATGTGTATCCTCCTGGGAATCCATCATCAACTTCAAATATTGTTGAATCCGGGGATCCCTTTTCTAGCCAGCGCAGAATAACTTGGGCTAAATCTTTTACATGGATAAGGGAAAATTTAGCATCGGAGGGGCCCAGTTGTATGCCAATTCCCTTATTGATAAGGGTGAAAAGAGGAAGAAGAGCCTTGTCATTTGGACCATAGACTGCAGGTGGTCGAAAAATCACCCATTTCATTGAGCCGGCCTCTCTCATCAAAGTCTTCTCTCCCTCACGTTTACTCCATGCGTATGGTGAGAGAGAAGGCTCCCGTGCGGCCAATGAAGAGAGAAGGACGAAAAGAGGTGGAGATGATTGGGCCAGACAGGCTTGGATGAGATGGGATACTCCATTCACATTGGTTGGCTGAAAGTCAGCCTGGTCGATACCTCGTATTGTAGCAGCACAGTGAATGACGAACCGGCAATTTTTTACAAATGGAATCAGGCTATTGGGGGTTGCCAAATCTCCAAGGATAGGTTCTACACCGAGGTTTTCAAGTTTTCTAGCTTGTTGTGGAGAACGGACTAGGGCTTGAACCGAATAGCCCGCATGGCATAAATAATGAGCTATTGCTCCACCAATGAAACCTGAAGCCCCCGTAAGAGCAACGGTAGTAGCCATAGGAAAATGTTTTTGGAAACAGCGACGTGGTCAGACGTGGATTTACGATTGCGCTTTTGACAATGGCGCCAATTCTTCCCATTGTACTCGTTTGAGAAAATCGGCTTTCGCACGGGAACGAGATAGTTTTCCGGATGATGTTCGCGGGAGGGTTCGGGGTGGGATTAATTCTATGTGACAAGGAATCGAGATTTCTGAATAGACCAATGAACGAAGTCGATTCACTAAATGCGCTCGTTTTTCCCCATCGGATTCCCGACATTGTATTACCATGATAGCCAGTTCATCACCATTAGGATCAGAAACTGAGAAAGTAGAAGAATCTCCTGGACGCACTTCTGGCTGTTGTTCTGCTAAGAACTCTAGATCTTGAGGCCAAATATTTCGTCCATTGATGATGATAAGATCCTTTGAACGACCAATAATAACAAGGCTGTTGTTGACCCAATAGCCTATGTCACCGGTATTCAGCCATCCCTCCGGTGAAAGAACTTCCTTCGTTAATTCTGGGTCATTGAAATACCCTGTCATAATACTTGACCCACGGACAAAAATTGTCCCACTTTCACGATCCCCAAGCACATGACCGTCCGAATTTCGAATTTGGACCTCATAGCCGGGAAGAGGGGTGCCACAATTCACAAATTTGCTACAGCGGGTTTCTTGTGAATCCGTTTTCGTCAACGATGACGGCAGTGGCTTTGCTTCTTGCCTGTCCGATAGCCAATCCCCATCTACCAGGTCAACTTCCAGTCCTTTTGAAAGGGGGGCAAAACTGATGGCAAGTGAGCATTCAGCCATCCCATAGCAAGCTAAGAAAGATTGATCGGTGAACCCCTTGGGTTTCAGAGCCTTTGCAAATCGTAAAAGGCTATCAGCTCGAATGGTTTCCGCGCCAACACCTGCAATCCTCCACGCGCTAAGATCATATTCTTCTTTGGAATCTTCCCCTAGACGTCGTACGCATAACTCATAGCCGAACGAAGGGCTAAAGGAGATCGTTGCACGACTCTTGGTCATGAGGTTGAGCCATTGTTTTGGACGCATGGAAAAATCACGCGTACTGAGATAGTCAACCGATAATTGGGAAGCGAGGGGCCCTAGAACAAACCCGACAAGCCCCATATCATGATAAAAAGGAAGCCAGGAAACACATCGATCACCCGACCGTACTTGCAAGCCATCTCGAATAATGCCGGCTAGATTGGCCATGACCGCGGCCTGAGTGACTTCAACACCTCTTGGCCAACGAGTACTTCCTGAGGTGTATTGAATATAGGCCAGTTCATGTGATTCTAAGGGGCAGAGTGGATGCTGGGTTTCTTCCAGCGAAGCGAAGACTTCTGGCCCCCCAACAAGAGAAAGCCCCAAACCAAATGAAGCTTCTTCGAGGAAAGGTTCAAATCCCTCTGGAGCCATGGCTATGGAGGCCTGGCAGCTTTGAATCAATCGTCGTAGTTGGGTGACGTAGGCTTGATGCCCGCCCAAATGTAATGAAATGGGCAGTGGGACAGGGATTAATCCTGCATACTGGCAGGCAAAGAAAAATCTAATGAAATCAGGCGTAGTATCTGCAATTAAGGCTGCCCGAGAACCGCGAGGCAGCCCCAAACTATTAAGGCGTTTCGCAAGGCGTTGTGCTTGTTCTGCCAGATCTGAATAAGAAAGAACATGTGTTAATTTGCCCCTTCCCGAATAAAAATTGCAGCCTGTTTGTCCAGTCCCAGCATAATTTAAGGCATCAGAGAGGCTTGGGAAATCACCGGATTTCAGCAGCAAGGTATTATTCGTAGGAGTAGCTATCATATCGTTTACTTGTGTGCAGGGCATAGGAGTACTCTTAAATGAAAATAGGGAACATGATTATAGCAGCAATTGACGTGCCATAAAATTTTTCTACTAAGATTACACTGTTTCTTACGGAATGGTTGCTAATCTGCGAAGTACGATGGCGTTCGATGTTGCAAGAAAGACTCAATTTGGGTGAATTTAGACACAATGAAAATTAATTTATAGCTAGGAAATGATACGCACTAATTGATAGTTTTATTCCAGTTTTCTTTAAGATGAGAAAGGATTGCGATAGTGAGAGAGGGAT
>CBDUWS010000307.1:0-3047 GCA_965370985.1 uncultured bacterium | reverse complement strand
CATTGACGGCCATACCGACGCACAAGGGCCCGATGCCTACAATCGTGCCTTAGGGCTCAAGCGCGCAGAATCGGTGAAAACTTACCTGGTCTCATTAGGTATCCCTGAAGACACCATACACGTGCAGTCCTTAGGAAAAGAGGGTGCCATCTGCCAGGAACAAACGCCAGACTGTTTTGAACACAACCGACGTGCACATGTCGCTTTTCTTAGCCAGCCAACCGTTCAACATGACGAAACCCTTCTTTCCATGACTCCTGATCCTCTCGACGTATCCACTCATGAAGAGTCGGCGCCAATGATCGCTCAGCAAGCGACTGAAGAATCCGGGGGTGAGATTCCGGTACAGGAAGAGATTCCCGGAGAACTCGTGTCGGTTGATCCACTGCTCACTGCCGAGTCACTCCCCTAAAACCATTCCCAGGCTGATCCGAGTGAGGAGGGTCAGCCTGGGCCTTCCTTTACCGCAACCATTACATGACTCGATGAAAGAAGACGACACGTCCATGAAGGAGTTTCTATGAATCACAGAAATGCCCTATTTTGCCTCTTGCTGTTCTGGGTGACCAGTAGTTTGATCGGTGGCCTACCTCTTCCATCGGCACTTGCGTTCTCGACTCAGGATGACATTCAACCATCCACTGTCCAAAAGGCGGAAGTCGGGTTCCTACTCAAATCCTCCTCAGGAAAAACGCGCGTGGCGGCACCGCTCTTGAACACGACGGTCACCATGACTATTAGCGGGCTCATCGCGCGCACCAGGGTCTCTCAACAATTTACCAATCCCGGTTCGGAATGGGCCGAAGGCGTCTATGTTTTTCCCTTACCGGAACAGGCTGCCGTCGATCACCTGCGCATGAGAATCGGCGAACGAATCATCGAAGGACAAATTCAAGAACGTGCGCAAGCCAAAAAGACCTATGCCAAGGCAAAAGCTAAAGGCCAACGCGCCAGTCTTTTGGAACAGGAACGCCCGAATATCTTTACCGCATCCGTCGCCAACATTGCTCCCAACGCCCCCATCACCGTAGACATCGAGTACCAGGAAATGGTGCGCGATGAACAAGGTCGTTTTATGCTCAGATTTCCCATGGCGATCGGACCACGCTATATTCCCGGGCAGCCGCGCGCCATTCAAGAGCACCCCACATCACAAACTGGCCTGGGTTGGGCACCCAATACCGGTCAAGTACGGGATGCTTCTCGCATCACCCCGCCGGTTCAACATCCCGGACATGGATTAATCAATCCAATGACAATGCACATCGACTTGGCTCCTGGCATGCTCCTTCAGGACATTGAATCTCCCACACATCCCATCACCGTCACGAAACAAGAAGACAACACCTACCATATAACGCTTCAAGATTCGTTAACCTATGCAGATCGAGACTTCGAACTCATCTGGACACCCCTTTCCAGCGAGACCCCACAGGCTACGGTCTTTTCCGAAAAGCACCAAGGCGAAACGTATCTCTTCCTGCAACTCATGCCCCCGGTCACCTCTGCCCCAACTCAAGAGACCATTCCACGAGAAGTCGTGTTTGTGATCGATACGTCAGGTTCGATGGCGGGAAATTCGCTCACACAAGCCAAGGCCGCACTCACCCTCGCGCTTTCCCGGTTAACCCCCAAAGATTCATTCAATCTTATTCAATTTAATTCGGTCACCCACATGCTCTTTTCCACGTCACAACCGGCATCTACTTCCAGAATTCAAGAGGCCCGGCGTTACATCAATGGTCTTCAGGCAAATGGAGGAACGGAAATGCGTCCAGCGCTGGTGCAGGCCCTCGCCCAAACACCGAATCAAGAAGAACGGCAACCCCTCCGTCAAATCATCTTTATCACCGATGGACTTATCGGCAATGAAAACGCGCTCTTCACCATTCTTCAACGAGATATCGGACAGAATCGTCTCTTCACGGTAGGAATCGGATCAGCCCCCAATGGTCACTTCATGCGAAAGGCCGCACAATTTGGAAAAGGCACATTTACTTATATCGGCACCACACAGGAGGTGCAGGATAAAATGAATCGCCTCTTTCAAAAACTCGAACACCCTGCTCTCACCGACATCACGATCCATGCTTCCCCTTCTCGCATGGAAGACATGCTCCCAAACCCTTTGCCAGACCTTTATGCCGGAGAACCACTCACCCTGGTTTTTCGATCATCAACCCTTCCCACTTCGATCACGATTGCAGGAAAGCAGGCAGGGACAATTTGGAAAATCACGCAGTCCTTGGTAGATGCAAAATCACGTCGCGGCATCGCGGTCCATTGGGCTCGACAAACAATCGCCCAACTCATGGATCAACAGACCCAAAACAAAGACAAAGCCATGCTTCGGCAATCAATTCTAGATCTTGCCCTGAAACACCATCTAGTCAGTCGCTACACGAGTCTGGTTGCGGTAGACATCACACCGGTACGGTCTGATGCACAATCCCTCCACACCCATGCGTTAAAAACCAATCTGCCGCATGGCATGCAGTACGAGGCTATATTCGGCTGGCCGCAAACCGCCACACCCGCCACCATCTATCTTGTATTAGGAACCCTCATGCTATGGATCGCATGGATCTGGTCTCGGCAACAACTCGCACGCCGGTAAACATCCACATGGTGTGGATCGTGGCGAGTCTGTTGTTCGTCTTAGGAGGCTGGCTGATCGGACAGGGGCTCTGGATTCACGTAAAGGCCATGGCCGCACAATGGCTTTTGCAGAATGCCTGGCACGAGACGCTCAAATCGCAACACCCTGCCAAACCCTGGCCATGGGCCGACACGTGGCCAGTGGGTCGCTTGATCGTCCCGCGACTCGGCATCAACCAGATCATCCTGGCGGATGCCAGCGGACGATCATTAGCATTTGGTCCTGGGAAGGTGGGAAATGGAATATTTCCAGACGACAAAAATGAGAGTCTGCTATTGAGCGGACACAGAGACACTCATTTTTCTTTTTTACGAGACGTGCAACCAGGAGAGATTATCAATCTTCAGACGGTTCAAGGGGATTGGCTTAGGTATGTGGTGGAAGAGAC
>CBDUWS010000306.1:0-3051 GCA_965370985.1 uncultured bacterium | reverse complement strand
AATCCTCCCATGAAGAGTTGGATCAGCAAGATACCAGTACATAGGACGATCAACAAAACGATTTTTTGATCGGCAGGTGCTAGTGGCGCATACTGTGAAACTAGGTTCGCCAGGTCTGCAATTGCCGCCGGGGCGTCATGGCTTCCTAATACACTATCAACCACAAGTTTCAACGGCCATGGTTGCAGAAGGGCGATTGCTGAGCCACTGAGAAGTACCAGCATGCCGATCCAAATTTTTGTGCCTTCCCCGGTCCCGCAAAGGCGGAGCAACCAGGCTGAAAGCTTCCAGGTGCCGAGAGGTTGTGTTGTGGTGCTCTTATCTTCTCGTTTCATAACCGTTCTTAGTCCAGGATGACGTATGGCTCTCTGTAGGAAATGCGGGAATCACGAGAGGAAAGCGAGATGATAATGAATGAGTCGGAAGTCACACGATTACTCTAAGACTACAGCCGTCTCAGGCGATAAGGATTCTTCCTGCTCAGCCAATGGCTGTTTGAGCGTATGTGGCTCAACTGTTGCCATCAGGCTTTCCTGGATGGCACATGTGGCTGAGGAGTATTCTTGTAGAGTTCTCAGCAAGAGCATAAGTGAGCAGCTTGCCAGGATGGTGCCAACTGTCCAAGCCTGATCCGCGAACGCCCAGGCCCCGAGCAATCCCAAGGTCGCAGAGCAAGCTAAGGAAATTTTTGAGTACGTTGGCCATGTGCGACATCGAATGAGCTGTTTTCCTGCCCCATGTTCTTCAATCACCATTTGCAACAGACTTCCCCCGAGCACCCCACATTTTACATGTAAATCCCACTGGTCATATTCGCCGCCGCGGTAGACCGTAAATCGTTTTTCATGAATAGTGTATTCAAGCATTTCCAATCGGTCAGTAAGGGCTTTCCATTCCTCACTCCAAGCAGTGAAGGTCTGTCGCCCTGGTAAAATGGATCGTTCTGAGACACGAATTCGGCAAGGCGTTAAGCCTGACGAGAAACGTCCTGTTAGACGAGCAATTGGTTGAAGTATGTGTAGTCCTGCCGTGACCAACTGGGATCGAAGTCGACTAATCGGTGTCTTGGGAATCTCAAATGAACTACTGCGAGCACGACGGAGCGCCAGAAATCCCGTGGTACTAAGAGCGAAGAGAAAGAGAGGAACAGCCACGAGGAGTGGTGCCCAGATCAAACCAGCGATGGAGAGGCAAGCCAATGCCGCGATGGCGAAACTCCATTCGGGCATGCTTAAGATTGAAAGTGCAGTTGAAGGATCAGCTTGATACATCAACTGAAATGGAGCACTTCCCCACACGCCTTGATAGATGCGAGAGGTTCGTCCAAAGCCGCTATTCGTTGTGCCTTTTCCATAGAGTCGTCCTTCCCAGGACACATGACCCGCGGCGTTGTACTTTTTGGGCCATTTCTGCTCTAACAGGGCTTCAGCGCGTCCGTAGCCTCGTTGTTGCTTCCAATAGGTGACGAAGGTACTTCGTCGATGATGCCAAACCTGGGCGGCAGCATGAAAGCCAATGGTCCATCCCTTTTCTTGCAGGCGCCAACAAATGTCAACATCGTCTCCCGCAGCTCGGTATTGAGGGTCGAATCCGCCAATAGCTTCAAGGGAGGTCTTACGAAAGGCCATATTGCATCCAGGGATATGTTCTGCAACTTGATCGTCGAGTAGTACATGAATGGGGCCACCCGGCGCATGGGCCACACATTCGGCAAGCCATCCGTCATTTTTGGGTGGTAGATTCGGCCCTCCGATTGCTACATGCGATGTGGCCAGGAACATATGTCCCAAATACGTCAGCCAGTGCGGGTCTGGGTAGGCATCATCATCGGTGTACGCGACAATCTCTCCAGAGGCAGCATGCATTCCAGTATTTCGCGCATTGCTCAACCCTTGGTTGGTGGTATTGATGATGCGGAAGGGATATTCTCTGACTATGGCTTCAGTGTTATCGGTTGACCCGTCATTGACTATGATGACTTCGTAATTCGGGTAGTCAAGACGTTGAAGGGCTTCCAAGCAATTGCGAATGGTTCGTGATCCATTGTAGCTGCACACGACCACGGAGATTTGTGGCCATTCCGGGTTTGGAAGAAGAGGGAATTCATGGAAGGCTTGCTGTACGGCTCCAAGAGCTGGCTTTTCATTTCTTGATCGTTCGGTCAGTCCAAAGTCCCAGTCCTCAATTTCATAGCCACCTCGATACCATTCATCGGTCCACGCGAACACAAACGCTCCTGCACCTCCAGACGCACCCACGGTTCGAATTTGCCAATCCAGCACTTCAGCTTGCGTGTCCTTTCCTTTTCTCAGGCTATCGAGGCCAATCTCCGCAAGAACCAAGGGCCGTTCGTTGGCAATGTTTTGCAGTCGGGCGAGATAGGCACTTAGCGTATTCTGGGATTCGAGGTACACATTAAAACAGATGAAATCTAGGAACGGAAGCTGCAGATACTCCGTGGTGGGATAATTGACGTATGTGACGAGCCCCTCAGGGTCCTCGGTCTTGACAATGAGATACAGACCTTCGAGAAAGCGTTCGACTTTCTCTCGCCCATGCCAACGAACAATGGGCGCAGGAATTTCGTTTCCAATGGCATAGCCTAAGATGGCAGCGTGCCCAGCGCAGCTTCGCGCACTTTGCCGAACGCGCTCCTCAATTGAATCGATTCGAGCTTGGTCGTCAAGAAACGTGATATGCTGTTCCCAAGGCAGACCAACCAAAATTAATAGGCCGTGCTCTTGTGCTAGATCGAGCAGCCAAGTCGGGGGGACCGTATAGGTGCGGACCGCGTTGAATCCGCGCTCTGCAATTCGTGAGAAATCTTGTGCAACAATGAGTGCAGGAGGGAATTGGTCGCCCTCTACATTTGGCCGAAACGTTCCATAGGTGACCCCCCGAATCCACAGCTTGGTGTTGCCTTGGTACAAAAACTTGCCATGGACTTGAGGTCGTTCCGTTCTGGAGTAAGAAGAAACATCATGTTCTGAACTAAGGGATAAAATTGGATCATGAAAAAGCATTGCAGAAAGTACTCCTTGACTAAGTGAC
>CBDUWS010000305.1:0-3052 GCA_965370985.1 uncultured bacterium | reverse complement strand
CCACAACCTACAACCATAAAAATCAAAAAACTTTCTCGCCCACCAGAAGGCTTGGGCTGTTTCGATTTTTTCATACACCATCCTATCCTGAGGCGTGAGAACAGATTGAAAGCTGTTCTCATCCACTTTCGCTATTGGCTCCTGTACCGAAAGCATGAATAGCCTGTCAATGAAGAATCCAAAGATTGGCCTACTGATTGATTCTTTCCCAATAGGTTCGCCTGAACCAACGCTCAGCACCTTGTATTGTGTGCTTCTTTTTTGGTATCCCCTTTATCATAAAAAGATTGAGCAATACCTAGGAGCCTGTCGGACTTAGGAAATCGAGAGCGAAAAATGGGCTAAGCAAGGGCAGATTGTGACGATGTCGCCGGCCCATAGTAGGACTGTGGGCCAAGAAATCGGCGAAATATGGACCGCTTAGGCACTTTTGCAGCCGATTCTTCCTAAGTCCGACAGGCTCCTAGAACTTGCCACCCAATCACTACCAAATAACCGAACGTCCCGGTTTGAATTGTACCCCGTTTCGTCCTCATCCTTTGTTAAGAGGTCCCCACCGGATGACCCTTCTTCCGCGTTGGTGGCCACGCGGAGCCACGCCTCCCAGTATGCCCACCCAACACCGGATTTTTCAGATAACTCCGGAGACCGGGCTGCTCACCAAATGCCATTGGCAACCATCACCCGGCAACAAACCCACGATCTTGATTATTCATGGACTTGAAGGTTGTACGGAATCTCATTACATGATTGGCTTGGCCCACAAAGTCTGGGGCAAAGGCTGGAACTGCATCCGCATCAATCAACGCAATTGTGGAGGCTCAGAACATCTCACGCCCACGCTGTACCATAACGGTTTAAGCCAGGATTATGGCCAGATAATTCAAGAAATTACCGAAAAAGACGGGTGCCGACATATCTGGCTGGTCGGCTATTCCATGGGTGGGAATCTCACACTCAAACTGGCTGGCGAAATGGACAGCATCCTTCCTTCACTTCGAGGCGTAGCAGCCGTCTCCCCAAACATTCAGCCAGCATCTTGCGTACGTGCACTGCAACGTCCGTCGAATTGGATCTATCATCGTCATTTTCTACGAAGCCTCAAGGCCAAACTACAACGCAAAGCTCAACTCTATCCCGGGAAATGGGACATCTCGCAACTTCCAAAGATCCAGACCATGTGGGAATTCGATGATGTATACACTGCCCCAGACGGGGGATATCAAGGTGCAGAAGACTATTACGCCAAGAGCGCAGCCGAAAACACTCTCAGCTCCATTGCTATTCCTGCCCTCATCATCACGGCACAAGATGATCCTTTTATCCCCTTTGACATTTTTGACAATCCTTCACTGATTGAAAACTCCTTCATTCAATTGCTTGCACCAACACAAGGCGGGCATTGCGGGTTTTTCCAGCATCGCCAACGGCAAGAAGATCCGTTTTGGGCTGAAAATCGTATCGTAGACTGGATTCAGCACCAAATAAATACCATCCCCACAGATCAGATCATCGACTAGGCACGCCGAGCCTCCCTCACCACCCCCACAACACGCAATTGCCATGACTCCTCTTGCGACCCCACACGCATCTACGGTAGAACTTGAATACAAGGCAGCGGTTCAAAAGAGCACATTGACCATTCCACAATTTGTCGCATTGCTATGAGCCTCAAACCCACAGCATCAGGAAAAGGTATTCTACGGCACCTTCACAAGGCCCAGGAACAATATTTGGAAGGGTGGCTGGGGGCTCCAGCCCATATTCATCATACGGCGCGGCGGATGGCCAATCCACCCATTGAACGTCCACAAAGCCGAAAGGAATTCCAGCAACTGCTTTCCTGCTTAGGCATTGATCCGTCACAGACCGTTCTTGATGAAAAAGTGGGATTCGGCGTGAGGACGGCACCCAATGGAGATCGCTTAATTGCCAAATGGGAAGCTCACACCGAATATTACAGTTATCAGATTTGGCACATTCCACACGCCTCAAATACCCCGTTGGGATTTGGCCCATTGACCTTTCCTCAGTATGTCTTCCCCTTTTCACCGTTGGGTCTGGAAATCAATGCCCTCGACATCGTCGTGACCCCGTCACAATCCTATGATCAAGAAGCGCTGGGCACGCTCTTGCCAGGCCCACAAATCTATGCCAGCCAAGTGTTAGAAGAAGACATTTCCGTCGCCACAAGTTTTACTCCCGATGAACATGGACGAGAACGGTACCTTATCTGGTCACCAGACTCATCACGACTTCTTCCGAAACTTCCACGCCTGATTGATATCCTCATTACATTGGAAAACTATACCCACCTGATTCTCTTGCCCTACAATGCATTTACGCGATCGGTGGATCAAGTCCACATCTATGAACAACGCCATCTGTACCAACGAAGTGTGATCACCAAAGAACTCAAAGATGCCAACCACTCCAGATTACAGCAATGGCTTGAAGGCCTCACACATGATTTTTTAGAAGTGGGACGTCTCGCAGACTCGATGCGCTTTCGCCTTTCAGCGTCGGTTCCCTACGACCGGATCGTCCATAGCAATACTCGGGCCCTTCAGGAACAAGCCCTCCCCTTTTGTCGCACTATCACAGATTATGTTTACTGGAAAATTACAGGAGTGGCAGATGGATACCAGCAATTAATTGGCCGAATTCATGCCTTGGAACAGGATTTTGAAGGAACGATTGCGGTACTTCGCACAAAAGTCGATTTGGTTCTCCAGGAACAAAATCTTGCGCAACAAGATCAAAACATGAAACTCTTGGCCAGTATGGATCAAACCACCAAAAGCCAAGCCATTCTGCAACGCACCGTCGAAGGTCTCTCCGTGATTGTCATCGCCTATTATCTCAGTGGGTTGGCGAATTATGTCTTCAAGGCATTTCATGATGTAGGCTGGCTTCCCAGCTATACCCTCGTATCAGGAATTTTTGTTCCCATTGCTCTGGCACTCTCCTTTGGGCTCATCAGGTGGGGAAAAAATCGCATCCACAAGAACTATCCTGACACAAAGCCTCCTTCCGACTCTGATTCATCAAC
>CBDUWS010000304.1:0-3054 GCA_965370985.1 uncultured bacterium | reverse complement strand
TTTTTATTTCGCACGGCAACACTCATGCGAAACCAACGCGCAGAGTTGGCCGCATGGGAAATTCTGGAGACAGGCAAACCATGGCGTGAGGCCGATGCGGACGTGGCGGAAGCCATCGACTTCCTCGAATTTTATAGTCGGGAAATGCAACGTCTTGGCCAACCCCAACGACTTGGAACCGAACCTGGGGAGCTGAATTACCGGGTGTATCTTCCCCGAGGACTGGCTCTTGTGCTCCCTCCCTGGAATTTTTCCTTAGCCATCCCGACCGGACTCGTGTCCGCCGCATTGGTCAGCGGAAACATCGTGCTGTTTAAACCCTCGGAACGTGCGCCTATGATGGGGTATCACCTGTACCGCCTGTTCATAGAGGCTGGTCTCCCTGAAGGGATTTTGCATTTCCTTCCCGGGGGACCGGAACTCGGCAAAGTGTTGGTTCAACATCCCTCCATCCATGTGATCGCATTTACCGGATCCCAGACTGTGGGATTGAACATCCTTCGGGAGGCCAGTCAGGTTTCACCAGGTCAGCAGCATATCAAACATGTCATTGCTGAAATGGGCGGGAAGAATGCCATCATCCTGGATGAGACAGCTGATTTGGATGAGGCCGTCACCGGGGTGTTAGAGAGTGCCACCGGCTATCAAGGCCAAAAATGTTCGGCTTGTTCTCGAGTCATTGTCGTGGAGAGCGTCTACCCCATATTTCTTGAACGTTTGAGACAGGCCGCCTCAAGTATTCCTGTCGGTCCCCCTATCCAGGCAAAGAACCGTATGGGGCCACTCATTGATGATCGTGCGCTTGAGAGAGTTCGGCATTTTGTGGAACTCGGGAAAAAAGACGGGAACTGCATATTGGATCGACAAGTCATGGGACCAGGCTATTTTCAGGGACCGGTCATTCTGACAAATCTGCCGCCCTCCCACCCGGTCGTTCAAGAAGAAATTTTTGGTCCAGTCATGGTGGTGTTCAAAGTCCAAACGATCCAGGAGGCCTTAACTCTCGCCAATGATTCTCCATTTGCCCTGACGGGAGGGATCTATTCCCGCAGTCCTGTCAACCTTCAACTGGCTCGCGAAGAATTGGAGGTCGGAAATCTATACATAAACCGACCCATTACCGGGTCATTGGTGGGCCGACAACCTTTTGGAGGGCATCGGCTCTCTGGAATCGGCAAGAAAGCCGGTGGGCATGGGTACCTGGAACAATTCATGGTGGAAAAGATCATCACGGAAAATACCCTCCGTCGAGGATTTGCTCCTACCTCGTCATAAGACTCACTTGTGAGCAAAGGCACTTAGGATGTCCCCCTTCCGGTCCCCAGACTTCCGCTTCCTTTCGAAATGAGGTGTTAGGCCTGAGAAGGATGCTCCAGTAATCCGAAAACACAAAAGAAACCAGCAACTTAGAAGTGGTGTAACCCTGACATAAGTTACGTAACACATTTCCTGGAGGATCATATGTATGAAAGTAGTGATGGCATAAATCATACCAGAGGCGGGCTTCATCAATGAGTGCAAAACAATTCAGCAACACCACCTTGCCTTCCTCAAGCATAAAAACCAATTGACATCCTCCATGTAGAAGCATAACATTTCAAGAGAAGCGAATTTAATGTCCTGGGACTTATGAAAAACAATAATGTGCGCAGTCCCAGATTCAAACATGAGGAGGTTGCTTATGAACGACCTCAGTCCACCAAAAAAGTGAGGCCCGTGGCGAGCGCAGGCATGAACTTCTCGTCTAGGCGGGTGAAGAAGAGTTGCTGAGAAGGACGTCTCGCTGAAACACCGTACATGCCCGTAGGCATGCAAAAGGTCCTAGAGACCGCAATGCGTTCAAGAGACATCCAATGAGAGCAAGAAACGTGTGGATCATAGATATAAGCAAGAAAACACATTAAAAAAAGGAAACGATTTCAAATAGGAAACCATCCACAAGAAACTACTCTACGGCAACTGATTCTTCGAAGAACATTACGAAGAGGATGTTCCGCAGCCAGCGGGTTAACAGAAAATCGGAAAATTCCGGCGCGAGGAGTGCCGGGTTGGATGCGGGTCCTCTTTCATAAGAAAGAGGGCCCGTGTTATATGTACGTGTTTTTCTATTCAATTAGGAGGCTGTCGGAAATTAGTGATCGTTACGAGGTTGTGTCGGGTTGAGGCAGATTTTTTGATCGTTTGAGCCGAATAGTGGTGACTATAACGAAAAGGATCGGGAAATCTGGCCAAATCCGGCGCAACCAGAGTAGATCATTTTAATCCCGGACAGCCTCCTAGATTTTTTCTGTCATCCTAACTTTTCTGTCATGCCTTTTTTGCTTCAATCCGAAGCCCAGACATTGAGAACAATCTTCTTATGTAGCGCGGCGTTCCCCCTAGTCATGCTTTTCTTCACGCTACGGTTTCCGTTTAATAAGAAAAAAGCCAATTGCCAGTCGTAGGTATGCCTTCATGCCGCTCATCATTCAATCAAGGAGAACACTATGAAGTCGAAATCTTTAGGACTCGGAATACTTTTTCTTACCGTACTGGTATGGAGTGGATGCGATTCCGGCCAGAAGGAACAACCAACGGAAGCAGAGCCAAAAACCGAAAGTACACCCATGCCCGCTGCCGAAGCTCCGAAGGCGGAGGAACCATCCAAGGTGGAAGGCGCTCTTCTGGCCACCGACGGGGCCGCCGGTGCCGAAGAAAATGCTGAGGGGGTCAACCATTACCAGCAAGGGCATTGGGAAGTTGCCCAAGAACACTTCAATAAAGCTTTAGCCACCAATCCAGATCTTCCTGAAGCCCATTACAACCTTGCGCTCGCGTTGGATAAACTGGGGAACCATGGTGAGGCCACGAATCATTTTAAAGCGGCCTTGGATTTGGCTCCGGAGGATCCCTATATAAGAGATTCGGGCATTCTCAAATCCCATGTGGGTGGATGAAGCCAATCCGTAAAGCGGAACACACCATATTATTCTCCGGCTAGGAGTCTGTCGGGCTTAGGAAATCGAGAGCGAAAAAGCGGCTGAGCGAGAACAGATTTTGACGATTTCGCCGGCC
>CBDUWS010000303.1:0-3064 GCA_965370985.1 uncultured bacterium | reverse complement strand
ATTTGGAAATGGTCATCTGATTCATTTTAGATCTTTCCCTTAAAGAGTTAATAAATAAAGAGACCATGGTCATATTACCATAGGCATTTTAAAAATTCCACTCAAGGCGTATGCCCAACCTGGAGGTCTCGTGGCTGCGGATAGCCGAGGCTCTGGATTCCTGCCTCCGCAGGAATGACCCCCAAAAAAAGCTTTATTCGCATTACCCCACCAAATTTACGATAGATCTACAAATGCAGGACAGCCTCCATTTTTTTAGGGTCAGACTCGAAATAAAATCCATTTCAAACTTGCCTTTGGTGCCAGAATTGAGAGTTATGCTCCGTGGCATTTTTTGTATTTTTTGCCGCTGCCACAGGGGCAGGGATCGTTACGGCCGATTTTTTCTTCCGTGCGGTGGATGGGTTGCTTCGGAGCCGAAGCCGTTTCTCCCCTGTTTAGACTCATTTGCTGGGGCCGAGGCGTTTCTATTTCGGCTTCCGGGCGTTCACCCCTCACCAATTGGAACTTAAAGAGCCGCTCTAAGGTATCGCCTTTGATGCGCCCCATCATGCCGGCAAACATGTCGTACCCTTCACGTTTATATTCGGCGAGAGGATCTTTTTGACCGTACCCGCGCAGGCCAATCCCGTCTTTTAATTGATCCATCCCCCAGAGATGATCCTTCCAATGCTGATCGATCATCTGCAACAAAATGGTACGCTCGATATAATGGACCAAATCTTCACCAGCGCCTTGCTCCTGCACCAACGCCTGCACTTTATCGCGATAAGCCTGTTTGAGTTTCTCCGGGATATCTTCCTTCAACGCATCGCGGCCTAATTCTTTCAATTCGTCCACTTTCAGGGTATCCAAACCAAATTGCCCGTGAACGGATTCCGTCAACCCGTTAAAATCCCATTCTTCCGAATATTGCTCTTCAGGGCAGTAGGTCTCGACTAGGCCTTCACCAATCCCTTCGACCATGTCCAGAATTTCATCGGTGACATCCGTAGCCCTCAAGACATTTTGTCGATGTTTGTAAATCACCTCCCGTTGTTTATTCATCACATCGTCATATTCCAGAAGGTGTTTGCGGATTTCGAAGTTATGGCCTTCCACTTTCTTTTGAGCATTCTCAATCGACTTGGTCACCATCCGATGTTCAATCGGGACTCCTTCTTCCATTCCTAATTTGAGCATAAGATTGGACACCCGTTCGGAGGCAAAAATGCGCAGGAGATCGTCCTCTAACGATAGAAAAAATCGAGAGGACCCGGGATCGCCTTGCCGCCCTGACCGACCTCGCAGCTGATTATCGATTCGCCGGCTCTCATGGCGTTCTGTGCCCACAATATGCAAGCCTCCTGCAACCAAGACTTCTTCCTTATTCGACGCACAAGAGGCCTTGATTGTTTCGAAGGCTTTGGCCTGCTCTTCTTCACTCAACGCCTCGCCTCGATAGATGAATTGCTGTTTAAAGAGGGCCTCGGCATTGCCACCTAATACGATATCGGTACCTCGACCCGCCATATTGGTGGCAATGGTCACCGCACCCTTTTCTCCGGCTTGCGCAATGATTTCCGCTTCCTTTTCGTGAAACTTGGCATTCAACACATTGTGCTTCACACCCCGATGATTCAACAACGTAGAAAGCCGCTCGGATTTTTCAATGGAAATCGTGCCGATCAGCACCGGCTGACCCCGTTCAAAATGCTCTTTAATATCGTCCGCAATGGCCTCGAACTTCTCCTTTTCGGTCCGGTAGACCACGTCAGGATTGTCGAGCCGAATCATTGCCTGATTCGTCGGAATGACATTCACTTCCAAATTGTAGATCTTGGCAAACTCTGCGGCTTCGGTGTCGGCGGTCCCCGTCATGCCAGCTAGTTTTTTATACATCCGAAAATAATTCTGGAATGTCACCGATGCCAGCGTTTGATTTTCGTTGGCGATCTTCACGCCTTCTTTGGCTTCAACGGCTTGATGCAGCCCATCACTCCAACGACGACCTGGCATCATCCGCCCGGTAAACTCATCAACGATAATGACCTCACCGTCTTTCACCACATATTCCACATCCCGTTTATAGAGCGTGTGGGCTTGCAGCGCTTTCACGACATGATGCACCAGATTGAGGTGCTTCAAATCATAGAGATTATCCACACCCAATAACTTTTCGACCTTGACATTCCCCTCATCCGTCAACGCCACAGTTTTGGTCTTTTCTTCGATCGTGAAATCCTCTTCCCGCTTGAGTTTTGGAATAATGTGATCGACTTGGTAATACTGATCGGTGTTCTGTTCGGTCGGGCCGGAAATGATCAAGGGCGTTCGCGCTTCGTCGATGAGGATACTGTCGACTTCATCCACAATGGCATAATTGGGTTCTCGCTGGACCCCTTGCTCTGCATCGGTGACAACCAAATTATCCCGCAGATAATCAAAACCAAATTCATTATTGGTGCCATAGGTGATATCCGCGCCATACCCTTCCTGACGCGAACAGGGACGGAGAAACTGCAGACGCTTATCAGGAGCATCGTAGGTGGGATCAAAGAGAAACGAGGCTTCGTGCTGAATAATTCCAACCGACAAGCCTAAGCTGTGATAGAGCGGACCCATCCATTGAGCATCACGTTTGGCCAGATAATCATTGACAGTAACCAGATGCGCCCCTTTGCCCTCCAACGCATTGAGATAGATGGGCAAGGTGGCCACCAGCGTTTTTCCTTCACCGGTCCGCATCTCGGCAATGCGGCCTTGGTGTAAAACCATGCCGCCCAACAACTGGACATCGAAGTGCCGCATACCCAATTTTCGCTTGGACATTTCCCGACACACGGCAAACGCCTCAGGAAGAAGATCATCCAGGGTCTCCCCGGCTTCCAAGCGTTTCTTAAACGTTTCAGTCTTCTCAGCCAACCCTTCATCGTCCAACGGTTGAAGCGAGGCTTCAAAGGCATTGGCCTGGTCAACTTGAGGCTTGAGCCGCTTCAGCTCTCGGTCGTTGTTACTGCCAAAAAGAATATTCAGAAGACGTACAAACATAGGACCATGTTACCTTGCGAGAGAAAATGGATTG
>CBDUWS010000302.1:0-3074 GCA_965370985.1 uncultured bacterium | reverse complement strand
ATACAGGTGGCACATGTCCAAGACCAATGAGGAAGTTGCTGAGACGATCAAAGCGCAGATGGGAGACAATCCAGAAATCACGGCCCTTCAGGTCAAAGGGCATCTTCTTCAACTACACGTCACCGAGAAAATGTTTCATCGGTTATCGGCTGATCGAGAGCGAGGACGGAAAATTGTTCTCGTGCTTTTGGAGCAGATGAAAAAGCTGACGGGTCTGGAGGATGTGGTCGTGTGGGTCTATTCCGATAATAAAAAGGGCATTGAGGGAACAATCAAATCCTGGGGCGGAGGCAACGTCAATTTCCTCTTTGATCTCTAGGAGTCTAAGTCCGACAGGCACCTGGAGGACAACCTAACGGGGGTTCCTATTCCTGATTCTTTGGACCAGGCCAGGATCCCAGGCTAGTTGGCAGTCCGGGCTCCCAGGAGCCAACTCGTTTCCCCCCCGTGCCGATGGGACACGACCAAATCCCATCCGATGTGTGATTGATTCGCCAGCGTGCGCCATCCGCACTCAACCATATCCACATGGAAGATCGTCGAGTGGGTTGTTTTGTGTTCTTCTCCATGTCTACCTGAGTCACCGTATTGGTACTCATTTTGACGTTGGATGTCAAAGGGGGAAAAGGTTCCCCCCCATGAGGATAAATCAGGATTCAGTCAAGCCAACGGATGAGGCTTGACAAGTTTATTGGCCATTATGTCAAGGTGGACCTATGTCAGATATCGATAATCCTTTACCTTCCCCCATACCAGATTCCCCTACAGGTCTTCTTGGACAATATGACTCCGATGTGACGGTTTTAACTGTAGGAGACAAGACAGTCATCTTAGTCGGCACTGCGCATGTTTCACAAGAATCCGTCGAAATAGTCAAGCTGGTTATTGAGCAGGAGCATCCCGATGGGGTTTGTGTGGAATTGGATGCCAAGCGTTTTGAAGCCATTTCCCACCCCAATCGCTGGGAATCACTGGACCTTAAAGAAATCATTCGCAAGCAGCAACTCAGTACGCTCATGGTCAATCTGGTGTTGGCCTCTTTTCAAAAACGGTTGGGTGATAAACTGGGCGTCCTGCCGGGGACGGAAATGCTTGAAGCCATTCGGATGGCCGAGAAGCATAATGTTCCTGTGATATTAGGTGACCGTGATGTTCGGGTGACGATGCGCCGGGCCTGGCGCAACACACCGTTTTGGCGCAAGAGCTTACTAGTATCTTCTCTCATGCTCAGCATCTTTGATACCACTGAAGTCTCCGAAGATGAAATTCGCAATCTCAAAAAACAAGATGTGCTTTCCGAGATGATGAAAGAGTTGGGCAAAGAAGTCCCCACGCTTAAAGTCGCTTTGATTGACGAGCGAGATCGCTACTTAGCCAAGAAAATTGTGGAAGCTCCTGGGAAAAGAACGGTGGCCGTTGTGGGGGCAGGACATGTGGCAGGCATTTGCCAAACCATTGAGCAGCAAGTCTCCGTTGACCTGGAAGAGTTAAATTATATCCCACCGGTTTCTCCCATATGGAAAGCGGTCGGTTGGAGTATTCCCCTGTTAATCGTCGGATCGATTGCCTGGATTGGTTGGCAAAAAGGAGCGGATGCGGCTGGAGAAAATGCCTTATTTTGGATTTTAGCGAATGGCATTCCCAGCGGCATTGGAGGCATCATGGCGATGGCTCATCCGTTGACGATCCTCACCGCGTTTGCGTCTGCGCCGTTTACGAGTCTGACGCCGGTCATCGGAGTGGGCTATGTGACTGCCTTTGTTCAGGCCTATCTTCAGCCCCCAATCGTCCGTGATTTTCAATCCGTGGCAGAAGATATCGCTATTCCGGGTCGATGGTGGAAGAGTCGGCTGCTTCGGGTCTTTCTCGCGTTTCTGCTTCCTACAATTGGCAGCATTATCGGCACATGGGTCGGCGGAACTCGCATCGTTTCCAATTTGTTTTAAGAGCCTGCTAGGAGCCCGACAGGCTCCTAGTGCGGGTCCCTCCTTTGTAAGCAATGGAGGCGCTTTATGGGATGCAACATACAAAATTTTAGGGAGGCAGAAATTCCAGTAACTTTAGAATTTCAAATCAAAAGAGAGATTATGAAGGCGATACAGGCACTTTGGATGTATGTTGGAAGATGCATTTTGGGCAGGTGTAATGGATAAAGCGGCCTTCCCCCACATGACGTTTCATCATCGTGGCCTGACACCAGGTGCAAAGCCGGTCTGGAATATCTGGAGAAGATTCGGTTTGGGTCGAGGCAGGATTGGGCGTTGTCATGATAGAAGCCATTCTCAAAAACATCTGTGGGGTTTGTCAATGTTCAAGACTATGAAATCAACATTAATGTTAGGCTGGGTGCTAGTGGTATTTTCCCTTGTGCTTCCCGTAAATGGGTGGGCCGGAGATGATGAGCAGGATCAGCCACGCCTGACTGTCTCCGCAGAGGGCAAGATGAATGTGTCTCCCGATAAAGCGGTGTTGAGTTTCGCGGTAGAAACGGTTGGAAAAAAATTAGCGAAAGTCCAAAAAGAAAATCAAGAACGTATGGCGCGGGTCTTGAAAGAATGTCAACAGTTAGAGATTGCGTCTAAATTTATCCAAACCACGTCCTTAAATGTTATTCCTGAATATCCGCCTCCTCCACGAAGGTCTCCCGGAGGGTCCTTGGAACAGACGATTCCTCGTATTATCGGCTATCGAGTAGTGCATCAGGTCAATGTGGAAGTCCGCAATTTGGATATTGTCGGTAAGGTTGTGGATCGTGTATTAAAAGTGGGGGCCAATCGCTTTTCCGGAATTTCCTGGGGATTACAAGATGAGCAACCTAATAAACTCCAAGTCTTACAGCTTGCGTCATCAAAAGCTCAAGCCAAAGCCGATACCTTGGCGCAATCGTTGAAGCTCAAATTAGTCAAGATCATGAAAGTGAGGGAGGGAGGTGTGTCGGTCGTGGCTCCTGTCGGACGCTATAGGGTAGCCAGTGCCGCGATGTCGATGGAGGGAGGTGGAGGAGCCTCGATTTCTGCGGGAGAAATCTCTGTGCGTGGCACAGTCACGTTAGTGTACGAGATCAGTCCTCAATA
>CBDUWS010000301.1:0-3075 GCA_965370985.1 uncultured bacterium | reverse complement strand
TTGGTTTCATAGCAGAAAGGAAGAGCAATGTCCTTGTTAAAAAGGATTGAAAGTCCCATAGATTTAAAGAAAATCCCTCCCCAGCAATTCCCTGAACTCTGTCAGGAAATTCGCGAACTGATTATCGAGGTGATCTCTGGAGTAGGCGGGCATCTGGCGTCAAATCTAGGGGTGGTGGAACTCACCGTAGCTTTACACTATTTGCTGAATACTCCTCACGATAAAATCATTTGGGACACGAGTAACCAGGCCTATACCCATAAACTGCTTACCGGTCGTCGTGAACAATTTCACACTATCCGACAATTCGGAGGGATGAGTGGATTTTGCAAACGAGAAGAAAGTGTGTATGACACGTTTAATGCCGGACATGCCGGGACAGGGGTTTCTGCTGCGGTTGGGTTTGTCGAGGCTCGAGAGCAAATGCAAGGATCCCAAAAAGTTGTGTGTGTACTTG
The DNA here is from genome assembly GCA_965370985.1 of uncultured bacterium. Classification (GTDB taxonomy): domain Bacteria; phylum Nitrospirota; class Nitrospiria; order Nitrospirales; family UBA8639; genus Nitrospira_E. The sequence goes on along the minus strand of CBDUWS010000301.1, from coordinate 2,618 downwards.
GGGATGGGGCGTTGACCTCTGGGATGACCTTGGAGGGGCTACAACATGCCGGAGATATGGGACGTGATTTTGTGGTGATCTTGAATGACAATCAAATGTCGATTTCCCGGAACGTTGGGGCGATCTCCGCCTTTCTGAATAGGACATTTACCGGTGAATTTTATACGAGGTTTTGCGAGGAAACCTCTCAATTGCTAGACACCATTCCTCAAATTGGTGAGCCTGTTAAGCGGATGGCGATGCGAGCGGAGGAATTGGCAAAAGGCTTTCTCCTTCCAGGTCTATTATTTGAGGAATTGGGCTTTCGGTATGTTGGTCCGATCGACGGGCATAATTTTGAACATTTGTTGCCGACCCTGAGTAATGTGTTGAAGCTCAAGGGACCGACGCTCCTGCATGTTATTACGAAAAAAGGGTTGGGCTTTGAACCAGCCATGAACAATCCTGTGTGGTTTCATGCCTGTTCGCCTTTTGACGGAAAAACTGGGCAGCCAATCAAAAAAGCGGGGCATCAATCCTACAGTTCTATTGCGGCGAACACACTGATCCGTCAGGCACGAAATGATAAACGCGTGGTCGTGATCACGGCGGCGATGTGTGAAGGCACCGGGATGACTGAGTTTCAGAAGGCTTTTCCAAGCCGCCTGATCGATGTCGGTATTGCCGAGCAGCATGCGGTGACGTATGCCGCGGGTTTAGCGGCTGAAAATATGCGGCCGGTGATTTGTATGTATTCGACGTTTCTTCAGCGTGCCTATGATCAAGTCGTCCATGACGTTGCCACCCAAAATCTTCCAGTGACTTTCTGCATTGATCGAGGGGGGTTAGTGGCTGAAGATGGGACGACTCATCATGGGGCCTTTGATTTTGCCTATCTTCGCCATATGCCGAATATGGTGGTAATGGCTCCGAAAGATGAAAATGAATTGCAGCATATGGTGCAAACGGGATTAGTTCATGATGGACCGACTGCAGTACGCTACCCACGAGGAAGCAGTTTAGGCGTGCCATTGGATCCCGAGCCCATTCCCTTGGAAATTGGCCAAGGGGAGTTATTGGTTGAGGGGCGGGATGTGGCTATTCTGGCGATTGGCGTGACGGTATCTGAAGCCATGAAAGCGGCAGAGCAACTAAAGGAAGATGGTGTCTCTGTGGCGGTCATCAATGCGCGCTTTGTCAAGCCGTTGGATAAAGATCTCATTCGTGAGGTAGCGAAGAATGTGAAATGTTTGGTTACGGTGGAAGAAGGTTGCCGAATGGGCGGATTTGGTTCAGCCGTGTTGGAATTCCTCTCCGAAGAAGAATGCTGGGATTTGCCCACTAAGGTCTTAGGATTGCCAGATTGGTACATTGAGCAAGGCCCGCAAGATTTGCTCCGCCAGAAATATGGGCTTACGGCTGATGGTATTTATGATCAAACCAAAGCCCTTTACGATCGGGTTTTGCTCCAAGCTATCGTACGTTAGTTTCTGAATATGCATATCGCTCGACGAAAAACCCGACAAATTCAGGTGGGAGCAGTCAAAATCGGTGGAGATGCGCCGATTTCCGTCCAATCCATGACCATCCCACATCCCAGGGATGTCGCTGGGACCCTTGAGCAGATTCATCGATTGGAAGAGGCGGGGTGCGAATTGATCCGAGTGGCCGTTCCGGATATGGATGCCGTCAATGCGCTTCCCAAAATCAAGGCTCAGATGACGGTGCCATTAATCGCGGATATTCATTTTGACCATCGTCTAGCTTTGAAGTCTGCGGAGGTGGTGGACTGTGTCCGCATTAATCCTGGCAATATCGGCCCCTGGTGGAAAACGGAGGAGGTCATTCAAGCTGTCAATGACCATGGTATTCCCCTCAGAGTAGGGGTGAATGGTGGTTCCCTCGAAAAGCCGCTGTTGGACAAATATGGATATCCCACGGCTGAAGCCCTTGCCGAATCGGCGCTGAATGCGGTGCATGCCTTGGAAGATGTAGGCTTTACGAATATGAAAGTGTCCTTGAAGGCTTCTGATGTCCACATGGCCATTGATGCCTATTGGCTCTTTGCGCAGCAATCGAATTTTCCCTTGCATATTGGGATCACGGAGGCAGGAACAGCCGCGACCGGCGCCGTCAAGTCTGCCATAGGATTAGGTTGGTTGCTGTCTCAGGGCATCGGGGACACGTTGCGAGTATCGTTGGCAGCTGATCCGGTAGAAGAAGTCAAAGTGGGTTTTGAAATATTGAAATCCCTTGAGCTTCGTCATCGTGGAGTGAATGTGATTGCTTGTCCGACCTGTGGGCGTGTAGAAATTGATGTGGTCAAAATGGCCAATGAATTAGAGCATCGCCTGGGCCATATTAAGAATCCCATCACCGTGTCGGTTTTAGGTTGCGTGGTGAATGGTATCGGTGAAGGGAAAGAAGCGGATATCGGTATTGCTGGAGGCCAGGGTGTGGGCATTGTCTTCAAAAAGGGTAAACTCTATAAGCGTGTACCTTCAGAAGAATTAATGGACACGTTAATCGAAGAAGTTGAAGCCATGGCCAAAGAGCAAGATGCCGAAAATTCAGGTGGTTCGGTTTCCCCGGCAAGTCCGTTAGCACCCTCAATTGCAGAATGGTCTTTAGCCTCCACA
>CBDUWS010000300.1:0-3103 GCA_965370985.1 uncultured bacterium | reverse complement strand
GGGATTGGTGCAGGTCGCCATAAAAAATCGCTCGATTTAGGTGTTACTTAAGAAGGGGAATATTGGCGGCAAGATCGTAATTTGCCGCGGCAAAAGCTTTTTGTTCAAGTTGGTAATAGCGTGCAACCTTTTTCTCGCTCAGGACTTTTCGGAATTTTGGCAAAAACTGCAACCGGACCTTGTGTCGAGTCGTATCAATTGCCAGATATTCATTCAATAATTCCTTGGCTTTCTCATCAGACATGGCCTCATAATTATCGGAAAATTTTTTAATGAGGTGGAGCTTCTGTTCACCGAGCTTCATTAATTTCGGTTGATACTGTTCATAGACTGGCCAAAAAGCTTTTCCTTCGGCTTCTGTTAATGCCATATTCTGTGAAATGAAAAACTTTTTATCAGCACGGAGCTTTTCACGAACAATGTCCATAGATTCCTTTGATATGGGCTGTGCTATCGCACTCCATGAGCCAAATGATAGAAATCCCATTAATGCGATTATTCCAACCATCATGATCCTTATGTTCATGACCGATTCTCCTTTCAATCTTCCTCAGCTTCTTGAGGAAAATGGTTAAATATTAAATGAAGCAAGAGAGCCAAACCGAGGCATTGTATCAGATCAAAGGTTTATAATGCTTATAGGGCGTCCCTTTCAAGACGATATGACATTCGTTGTATAATCCTAAAAACAGCAGTTGGATCACGAAAGTCCACGCAAGCTCTTGGCGCACCTTGCCAAGTAAAAAATGTCTCATCACTCAGCAGGTGACCACGAGTTTTTTGAATTCCCTATGCACGCAAATATCTTGCACAGCTTTTTCGCGCTCAACCGCCGTTTTTAGGATGATCGGACTGGCATGCCCTGAACCTGGAACCGAGTACTCTTTCATACCCCAAAGTACTGGCGATTCCCATAGGTTGCCCATTTTTTTTAATGAAGAAATTTCATTCCGTGGGCCAGAAGTCTGTCAGGATACCCGACCATAGTGTTTGAGTGATGTCTCCGAATGGGATCAGCACATCACGCACATCCTCACCAGCCATTGTCCCCTCTCCCGAACTTTCCCAGACAATTTCTCCCGAACGGGTATCCCAAAGTTGGAGTGAGAGACGCAGGTTGGTAATACGCGTTTGAAAGACTCGTAGGCCGAAAAAACGCAATCGTGTGTCTAGGACCTGTCGAAATTCCGCCATGCTGGGTTGAATCACATAGTCCCACTCAAATGCATGAGCCATGTGATGAAGGGTGTCGAGGTTGAGAATGCCACTCTGGGAGTAATCGGATGCCATCGCTGAAACTTCTCTGGCTAAGCCTTCACGGTTCAGTTGGTTGTTGGTTGCTTGAGGGGAGATTAATTGGAAAGGATAATTACCTTTGTCGAGTGCTTGGGATAACGATTGGGAGACTTGATGCCGATACCCTTCCAATCCCATTCCCACTAACGCATTCAACACGGCTATGCGTTTGCCCTCCAGAGATTGGAATTCAAAAGTCTGGGCTTTCCAGGAAAGCGAGGTTTCATCACCCCATTGCATAAAGGCGCCGATACAGGAGGTCAGCAACAGGCTCGACGTCGCAAGCCCAACCAAAACTCCCATCCACCGAGCTTTGCCTTGACTATTGATAGAATGCTTACTCACACCTATGGCCAGATTCATCGGTCAGTTTAAATGAGCGGGGGGCAGCAGCGACTTGTAGTTCATCGTCTTTACTCCAAATCTTCAGGCACGAAGGCCGGAACCATTATCTGCAATCATATCCGATGAATTCAAGTTGAAGTTGGAGAGTGAGTAAGATGCTGGCATTGTTAAAAATGTATAGCTTTCTAAAGTTTTTATTTTTTGTTTTCAATGCCTTAGAGCGTGATTATCTATGTCAAATTAACAATGCCATTGTTTGACCCCATTTAGGCCAGGTCTTTATATTGAAGTCTCGTAGGTCGGGCAAAGCGGAGCGTGCCCAACCTACAGGGTTGACCTGGTCAGGCAGCACGACAATCAAATCGACGTGGATTGCGCCCTCATTGCTTGATCCTATTAAGGCCAGGTTTTTATATTGAAGTATTGTAGGTTGGGCAAAGCGGAGCGTGCCCAACACCGAACCATGGACTATAGGCGTTCCAAGCAACCCGGCGGGAATTTCTTTTTCACCCTGGTCACCCACCAGCGCCAAAAGATCCTGATCCAACCAGACAACGTTGCACGAATCAACGACGCCTTGAAAAGAGAAATGGCCAAACGCCATTTTATTATTGAGGCCTTCGTCCTCTTGCCAGATCATCTTCACACGATTTGGAAACTCCCTGATGGCGACTACAACTATTCAACGCGTTGGAGTGCCATTAAGCGGTATTTCAGCACAGGATGCGTTGGGGCAGAACACATCATTTCGGAATCACGTCGACAGAAAAGGGAGAAAGCCGTGTGGCAGCGGCGCTTTTGGGAACACACCATTCAAGATGAAGAAGATTGGCGAAGGCACATGGATTACATCCATTACAACCCGGTCAAACATGGGTATGTGACCTCGCCAAAGGATTGGCCCTACAGCTCATTTCACCGATGCGTACAATTGGGGTGGTATGCCGCTGAGTGGGGAACGAGCGAACCCGCATCAATTGCCGGTGCCGATTATGAATAGGTGAATGTTGGGCACGCTGCGCTATGCCCAACCTACAGGATTGATGTATGAAGTAAAGAATTAAAATAAGGAGGAGAAAAACCATGAGGAACAAAACCATCAGAAAGATCCTTGCCATGTTTGTTGCGCTTGGATGCACACTCGTCGTCGGATCCGTCGCGCTGGCGGAAGGCCCGGTAGAGGAGGTCGTCGAGGATGCGGCTGCCGTGACCGGTGCGGCCGTCGGCACCTCGATTGGTGTCACCGATGCAGCGGTCGGGGTTGCTGCGGACACCGCTGTGGTTGGAACGGCAGTGGGGGTCGGAACCGCCGAGGTAGGAACGGAGGCGGCCGCCGACACTGCGGGTGCCGGAGCGGCAGTTGCAGGCGCGGGTGTGGGGGCTGCGGTTGGCACTGCGGAAGCCACACGGGACGCCGTCACCTCGAGGCCGAACAAGTAGTAAAACAACATAAGTTGGGCAA
>CBDUWS010000299.1:0-3103 GCA_965370985.1 uncultured bacterium | reverse complement strand
CGATTTCTCCAGTGATTCCTTCTCCCAGGCCGTATGGCTATCGGCAAGTCCTTCGTTTGGGAATCGGGGAGGGAAGTGACGGATTATTTCTGGGATTTTTTGAATCAGGGACTCAGCAACTGTTACCGGTTGATACGTGTTTTCTGGTTGACGAAGAATTTCGATCTGTGATTGATTCTGTCCGGGCTGGCCTTCGCTCTTTGGTTATTGAAGGGATGAATTTAGAAAGTGTGGAAATCCGGTGGTCCCGACTGGAGGAGGGAGGACTGTTGGTATTCCGGGGTCGGGCTAAGACCAAGGAACACGTCGAGCGTCTTATGAATGCGTGCTCTGAGATATCCAACATCAAGGGGTGGATCTATGAACGCGTGGATGCCTCAGAACATGATTCCAGGCGTCGCGTAAGGCAAGAGCCGATGGTGAGAGGCGCGGATCATCTATGGGAAGCCTATGAAGGATTGCGTCTCAAAATGGGATTTCGATCATTCATGCAGGCCAACTGGGACGTCTTTCAATTGTTAGGCAAGGCGGTTAGGGAATGGTTGGGAAATCTGAAGGGCCAACGGATTTTGGAGTTGTATGCGGGAACCGGCCCATTAGGTCTAAGCCTGGCGAGCCAGGGTGCTCAAGTGACTTGTGTTGAAGGCAATCCGCTGGCCATCCATGATGCTCGTGAGTCGATACGTGTCAACAAGATTTTAGGGTGTCGGGTACGAATCAGTTCCGTCGAATCCTATCTCACGACGGTGCAATCCGACGCATACGATGTTATCCTTCTGGATCCTCCGCGTGCGGGGCTTAATCCAAAAATTTTAGACCAATTGGGAGCCTTGCAAATAGCCAAATTGCTCTATCTTTCTTGCGACGCTCCGTCCTTGGCCCGGGATATAAAATCGTTGTGTGAGAAAGGCTATGAGATTCGCCGAATGCAACCATTTGATATGTTTCCTCAGACCGCCCATCTTGAAACGTTAGTGGAATTAGTCATTGCTCAGCCATCAAAGAGCTCGAATACATAAAGGGAAAAGGGAATGACGACCTATCGCGAAGCCGGTGTAGATATTCAACGGGGCGACGAATTCGTGAAACGAATCGGTCCGATAGTGCGTTCGACCTTTCGTCCTGAAGTCATAGGAGATCTAGGAGGCTTTGGAGGCCTGTTTCGATTTCCCTCTGATCGATATCGCGAGCCCATTCTGGTTTCCGGCACCGATGGGGTAGGGACCAAAGTTATGCTTGCCAGGATGATGAATCGCCACGACACCATTGGGATCGATCTGGTGGCCATGTGCGTAAACGACATACTTGTCAGCGGGGCGGAACCGCTATTTTTCTTAGATTATTTGGCAACAGGGCACTTGGAAATTGATGTGGCAGAAGCCATAGTTCAGGGGATTGCCGAAGGTTGCCGGCAAGCGGAATGTGCGCTTATTGGGGGAGAAACGGCGGAAATGCCCTCCTGCTATCCGGCGGGAGAATATGATCTGGCCGGCTTTGCCGTCGGAGTGGTCGAACGATCAGAAATGTTGGGAAAAGAAAAAATTCAGCCAGGGGATGTGGCGATCGGGGTGGCCTCGAGTGGCCTGCATAGTAATGGCTATTCGCTGGCGCGGCGTGTGTTGTTTGAAGAACAAGGTTGGACTCCTGAAACACAGGTGCCGGACTTATCGGAATTGCTCGGAGAAGCGCTCCTTCGGCCAACAACGATTTACGTCAAATTAGTGAAGGCCTTGTTGGGCAAGAGTCGGCTGCATGGGCTCGCGCATATTACCGGAGGAGGCATAACGGGCAACATGCCGCGTATTCTTCCGGAACATTGTCGCGCCGTCATTGATCGGAAGAGTTGGGAACTCCCATCCGTTTTCAACGTTATTCAACAAGCGGGAAACATTGATCAAGAAGAAATGTTTAAAGTGTTTAATATGGGTGTAGGTCTGATAGTTGTGGCTCCTTCTGATGAAGCCACTAAGATCCTAGAGACAATTCAAGGGCAGGGGATGGCCGGATGGGTCATGGGAGCCATTGGTCCTAGTTCCTCTTCCGATGCCAAGCTGACCTATTCAACGTAAAGATTTGAGACTGTGGCACTAGCATTAGGCGTCTTAATATCAGGGCGTGGGTCAAATCTGATAGCTATTCTTGATGCGATTCAAGAGGGAACACTCGATGCCACCGTAAAGGTCGTGGTCAGTAATAAGGCAAAGGCCCCGGGCCTAGAACTGGCAAAAGAGCGAGGCCTTCAGACGGTGTTTATCGATCCGAAGTCCTTTGCACAAGAAGACAATCCGCGCGAAACATATGATTTGGCTGTCGGCACGGTGCTTCAAGAACATGGAGTCGAATGCATCGTTTTGGCTGGCTATATGCGAATTGTGACTCCGGCATTGATTCGGATGTTCCCTTGGAAAATGCTGAATATTCATCCATCCTTACTTCCTGCATTTCCAGGGTTGGATGCCCAACGGCAAGCTCTTGAGTGGGGCGCCAAAGTCAGTGGTTGTTCGGTCCATTTTGTGACCGAAGGTGTCGATGAAGGCCCAATTATCGGCCAGATAGCCGTAGCGATTCATGAAGAGGATACCGTGGAGACGTTGTCGGCTCGCATCTTAGAACAGGAACATGAACTCTATCCGCAAGCCCTGCAACTCATGGCTCAAGGACGATTGCAGCTTGAAGGACGAACGGTGCGAGTTCTTCCTTAAACGGGGAGTCTGTAGGTAGGGGGGTGACTTCGCAGCTAATTTGTCGGGTCCGCATCGGCGAGCGGAAATCCCAACAATCGTCATACCCGCAGTAGTTGGCGGGTATCTATCTTCAAGACTCGACGAACATAGATTCCCGATTACAGATGTCAGGAATGACCAGGAAAAAATATACTGTTTCCTCAAAAATGAGTATCATGTAGAAAAAGAGTCCAGGCATTTTCCGATTTCTCCCTCCTTTGTAAGGAGGGGCTAGGGGAGGTAGAGACTATGGCAACTCAATCCAGGCCAAAAGATATATATCAAAACACTACTGTCTCGTTAAACCAAAAATGAGTCATTTCTACTTTCTAACTCCTTGATTTTAAAGAAGGGCGATTCATGCGACTGTTTCAAGTCGG